>NZ_VHIJ01000082.1:0-19532 GCF_006680095.1 Pseudarthrobacter sp. B4EP4b
AGGGAGGATTCATCGTCGAAAACGTACCCGGCCTCGGCGCCGTTCTCGTTCAGGAGGCTCAATGTGGTGCCGGCCAGGGCGGGGGAGGCGGGCAGGGTCTGGTCGCCGAAGCCTTCCAGCATTGCCGAGACGGGCGGCCACTGATCTTCGGGGATGTAGTCCTGGATGTCAGCTGAAGTCATGTCCTTATTCCTTGTTCTTTTATTGCTGGTTGGTACTGGTTTGGTGGTACGGGGCTCAGCCAATGACTGCGGCGAAATTGATGGACGGCTTTTGTGCGCCGCGGGCGATCCCGGCCACGAAGAAGAGCGGGATGCCGAGCAGGAGCCACCGTGCCACGCCGCCTGCGCCGCCGAGCAGCGCGTCGTAGTTGTCCAGGGTCAGGTAGCCAATGACGATGAAGGCCAGGAAGGACAGGGACGGTGCGATCACGGTGACCCAAAGGTTGTCCCGCATGCGGTTTCTGGCGAAGAAGACGACGATCGCCGCTGAGGTGACCAGCAGGATGGTGATGAATCCCGCCGTGCCAAGGGCTACGAACCACGCAAACACCGTTGTGATGGGGTCCGCACCTGCCAGCAGGAAGATGCTGATAATGGCCAGGATAACGAGGCCGTTCACGAGCCCTGCGAAGTGCGGAGCTCCGGTCTTTGATACGGTCGACAGCTTGGCTGGCAGGGCTCCGGCGCGGCCCAGGGAAAACAGGTACCTGGAGAACATGTTGGCCAGGCCCAGGAGCATCGCCAGGAAACTGGTGACAACGAGGATCTGCATGGTCAGGTTCAGCCAATACCCTGCGCTGGATTCGGCGAGATCGAAGACCATTCCTGCGGGATTTTCAGTGGCGACGGTTTGGATGTTGTCGATGCCGATGGCTCCGCTGATGGCCCAGGTTGAGATGGTGTAGAAGATGCCGATGAATGCGATGACAAAGTAAGCGGCCCGGGGAATGGTGCGCCGGGGGTTCTTTGCCTCCTCGGCGAAGACCACGGTTGCTTCGAAGCTGGTGAAGCAGGCGAAGGCAAACAGCAGGGAAATGCCCAGGCCCGGACCGAAGACACTGGACCCCGTAAAGCCTTCAAAGGTGAAGATCCCCAGCCCCTTCTGGGCAACGAGTGACACCACGAGGGCCGCCACCGCGAAGGCTTCACCAAGGATGAGGACTCCCAGCACCTTCAGGCTCGCATCCACGCCCCGCATCGTCAGGCCCGTCACCACCGCCAGCAATGCCGCGATCCAGAAGTAAACCGGCAGGCTGATGCCCGTGAGGCCTTCAACCAGCAACTGCGCAAAGACGCCGAACTGGGACCACAGCCCAACTTGAAGGCTGAGGTAGGTCAGGATTGCGATCCCGGCCCCGCCAGTTGCCCACTTGTTGCCCAGTCCCTTGGCCATGTAAGCCACGAAGCCGCCCGCGTTGGTGATGTGCTGGCTCATCCGCAGGTAGCCCACGGAGAAGAGGGCAACCAGCAGCGCCGCAATCACGTAAATGACCGGTGTTCCCGGGCCGCTGGCCGAAAACAGTACCGGGCTGGCTCCCACCACTGCAGCCATGGGGGCGGCTGCGGCAATGGCAAAGAACGCGATGGCTATGACGCCGAGTTTGTTGGGCCTCAGCCGCGGGGAGCTGGAGGCAGGTGGTGGATCCTGTTGCAGCGGGCGTGTAGTAATTCCGACTGGTTCTTGGGTCATCCGATTGGCTCTTTCAAGAAAGTGCACGGCGCAGGGCCTATATGCAGAAGTGTTGGAAGGTCCCTTGCTGGCACGCGACGGTGCGCTCCACGGGAAAGTAAATCTGCTCGAGCTGGCTGAACGCATTGCGTGATCGCAGCCACAATCGAAACTATACGTTTGTTTAGTTCTGGCTGTCAATGCTTTTTTCTTGGCCCGGCCACGAGGGCTAGACTCGGTGCATGAACGAGCCGTCAACCCGCTTGCCTTACGGAGACGGACGGGATGCCTTGCTGTCCGCAGTGATCGACGTGGTCGGAGAAAAGGGCCTGCGTGGGGTTACATACCGTGCCGTTGCGTCCCGGGCAGGAGTGAACCACACCCTTGTCACGCATCATTTCGGTTCCATCGAGGGTCTTCTTGCCGCCACCATGGAGTGGGCCATCCAGCGGTCCATTGAGGAGACGGGGCTGGAAAAGATCGCGGACTTTGACGAGGACTTCGCCGATTCACTCCTGGCAACGGTGTCGCGGGAACCGGAGCTGCAGCTGTTCCAGTTCGAGATGCTTCTCGAATCCCGGCGCAATCCCGAGGTACGGGCCTTGGTGGAGCGCCTTTACGCGAACTACATGAGCACCGTTGAAGATGCGCTGCGGCAACGGGGCCTCAACGTCGACGACGGGGCCTCGCTGGCCATCTTTGCTGCCCTTGACGGCCTCATGCTGCAGTTCCTGACGATCAGTGATCCCGAGAAGATCAGGGCTGCCGTTATCCAGGTTGGCAGGCTCGTGAAAACCCTCGAGGGCGCAAACGAAAGCCCCAGCAACCCCCTCCAGGTTCGATAGGACCAACATGGCCGCAGAACTTTTACAGGGCATCGAGCGCTTCAACGTCACACAGAAGCTCACCCTGATGGTGAATCGATACGAAATACGTTCCGCCGCCGGAGACGGGCAAGCCGGCGGCCTGCTCGCCGTCGCCCAGCAGAAGCGGGCCGCTTTCAAGGAGCAGGTGACCTTCTACCAGGACGAGTCGAGGACCTTGCCGATCTTCTCCTTCAAGGCCCGGCAACGCCTCGACCTCGGCGCGACATACGACGTGCTGGACGCCAATGGACAACGAATCGGCAGTTTCCGAAAGGACTTTGCCAAGTCCCTGCTGCGATCGACGTGGCACCTCGAGGCGTCCGGGCTGAACGTCACCGGAAGTGAACGCAACGTTGGCGTCGCCCTCGGCCGGCGCATATGGGAAGCGACGCCAATTGGCGATGTCATCCCTTCGCCCTTCCGTTTCCACTTCGACTTTGTGGACACGAACGGAGAGGTGCTCATGACATCAGAACGGGAAAGGTCCCTGCGCGACCGATACCTCATCACCCTTCCGGGTGCACGACTCGATGGCCGGGTTGCGGCGGCTATGGCAGTCGCGCTGGATGCGCTGCAGTCCCGATAGGCCTGCTAAGCGATAGGAAGAACGCGCGGTGCGGGGCCCAAATACGCCCTCGGTGAACCCGCCCAACTTCTCCTCCAAAGGCACGGATCGTTCCCAGCTCCCAGACGTAAACTGACCTTCGCACCACCACTTGTGGACACTGTGTCAGGCAGGAGCTGCGCATGCTCTGGAAGTTACTTGTTGAATATCTGCGGCCGCATCGGCAGCTGCTGATCGCCGTCGTCGTTTTCCAGCTGGCGCAGTCCATCGCGTCGCTGTACCTGCCCACGCTCAACGCCGACATCATCGATGAGGGCGTGGCCAAGGGTGACACCGGGGTCATCCTCAACCTGGGCGGGCTCATGCTGGGGATCACCCTGCTGCAGATCGCCTGCGCCGTGATCGCCGTGTACTTCGGCGCCAAGGCGGCCATGGGCACGGGCCGGGACCTGCGCGGCGCCATATTCTCCCGGGTGGGGGAGTTTTCCGAGCAGGAGGTCACCAAGTTCGGCGCCCCCAGCCTGATCACCCGGTCCACGAACGACGTCCAGCAGGTCCAGCAGCTGGTGCTGATGGGCGCCACCATGATGGTGGCCGCGCCCATGCTCGCCATCGGCGGGGTGATCATGGCGGTCCGGCAGGATGTGCAGCTGTCCTGGCTGATCGCCGTCGCCGTGCCCGTGCTGCTGGCCGGCGTGGGGCTCATCATCTTCCGGATGGTGCCGCTGTTCCGGAAGATGCAGAAGCGGATCGACACCGTGAACCGGGTCCTGCGTGAGCAGCTCACCGGCATCCGCGTGGTCCGCGCCTTCGTCCGCGAAGACATCGAGAGCGCACGCTTCGCCCAGGCCAACGAGGACGTCACGGACACCGCGCTCCGGGCCGGCCGGCTGATGGCGCTCGCCTTCCCCATAGTGATGCTGGTGATGAACGTGTCCAGCGTGGCCGTGATCTGGTTCGGCTCGTTCCGGATCGAGGACGGGTCCATGCAGGTGGGCACCCTCATCGCGTTCCTGAGCTACCTCATGCAGATCCTGATGTCCGTCATGATGGCCACCTTTATGGCCGTGATGATCCCGCGCGCGTCCGTCTCGGCGGACCGGATCGGCGCCGTGCTGGGCACGGAGTCCAGCGTCCGGCCGGCTGCGAAGCCCGTCAGCACCAAAGTGCGGCGCGGCGAGCTGGAAATGGTCGACGCCGGATTCGCCTACCCGGGTGCCGACCAGCCCGTCCTCTCCGGAATCAGCTTCACCGCCAGGGCAGGACAGACGACGGCGATCATCGGCAGCACCGGCGCCGGCAAAACCACCCTGGTGAACCTGATGCCGCGGCTGTTCGACGCCACCACCGGCTCCGTCCGCATTGATGGTGTGGACGTGCGCGAGCTGCACCCGGACCTGCTCTGGGGCCACATCGGCCTGGTCCCGCAGCGGCCCTACCTGTTCACCGGCACCGTCCGCAGCAACCTGCAGTACGGCAAACCGGACGCCACCGACGACGAATGCTGGCAAGCCCTGGACATCGCCCAGGCGCGGGGCTTCGTGGAGGAGATGGAGGGCGGGCTGGACGCGCCCATCTCGCAGGGCGGCACCAACGTCTCCGGCGGGCAGCGGCAGCGGCTGGCGATTGCCCGGGCCCTGGTGAAGCGGCCCGAGCTGTACATCTTCGACGACTCGTTCTCCTCCCTGGACACCGGCACCGACGCCCGGCTGCGCCAGGCCCTCAAACGCAGCACCGCCGGTGCCACGCTGGTGATCATCGCCCAGCGCGTATCCAGCATCGTGGATGCGGACCAGATCTTAGTGCTCGACGACGGCAGGATCGTCGCGCGCGGAACGCACAGTGAGCTGCTGGAGACCTCCGAGACGTACCGCGAAATCGTGAACTCCCAGCTGGCGGCGGAGGAGACGGTATGAGCCCGGAACCCACTCCCGAAGCCGGCACCAAGGCCGCGCCTGCGTCCAAAACCGCAAGCGCCGACGTCGTACGCATTCCCCGTCCGGCAGGAGGACCAGGACGCGGTGGACCTTTCGGCGGGATGAACATCCCGGCGGAGAAGGCGATGAACTTCTGGCCGTCGGCGAGGCGGCTGCTGGGGAAGCTGCGGCCGGAGCGGGCGTGGCTGCTGCTGGTGCTGGCGGCGTCGGTGGTCAGCGTGGCGCTGCAGGTGATCGGGCCGCGGCTGCTGGGGGAGGGCACCAACCTGATTTTCGCCGGGGTGGTGTCCAAGCAGCTGCCCGCCGGCGTGAGCAAGGAGCAGCTTATTTCACAGCTGCGGGCCGCGGGGGAGAACCAGAAGGCGGACATGCTGTCGCCCATGGCGCTGACGCCGGGGCAGGGGATCGACTTCGCCGCGCTGGGCAGCGTGCTGACGTGGGCGCTGGTGCTGTATGTGCTGGCGTCGGGGTTTATGTGGGTGCAGGCGTATGTGCTGAACGGGGTGGTGCAGCGGACGGTGTTCGGGCTGCGCGAGGAGATTGAGGCGAAGATCCACCGGCTGCCGCTGCGGTATTTCGATTCGATCCAGCGCGGCGAGCTGCTCAGCCGGGTCACGAATGATGTGGACAACATCTCCCAGAGCCTGCAGCAGACCATCAGCCAGGCGGTGACGTCGGTGCTGTCCGTGGTGGGTGTGCTGGTGATGATGGTGATCCTTTCGCCCACGCTGGCGCTGATTGCGCTGGTGACCATTCCGCTGACGCTGGGGATCACGGCGCTGATTGCCAAGCGCTCGCAGAAGCTGTTTGTGGCGCAGTGGAAGAACACCGGGGAGCTGAACGGGCAGATCGAGGAGACGTACACCGGGCATGCGCTGGTGAAGGTGTTCGGCCGGCAGCGCGAGGTGGAGGAGCGGTTTCGGCAGAAGAACGCGGAGCTGTATGACGCCAGCTTCGGGGCGCAGTTCATTTCCGGGCTGATCATGCCGGCCATGACGTTCATCGGGAACCTGGTGTACGTGGGGATCGCGGTGGTGGGCGGCCTGCAGGTGGCGTCCGGGGCGATGCAGCTGGGCGATGTGCAGGCGTTCATCCAGTACTCGCGGCAGTTCACCATGCCGCTGGCGCAGCTGGGGTCCATGGCCAACCTGCTGCAGTCCGGTGTGGCGTCCGCGGAGCGGGTGTTCTCGTTGCTGGATGAGGACGAGGAATCTGTGGAGCCTGCGCCTTCCGCTGGGCCTGTGTTTGGGCGGGGGCGGCTGGTGTTCGAGGATGTGTCGTTCTCGTACTCGCCGGACAAGCCTTTGATCTCCGGGCTGTCGCTGGTGGCGGAGCCGGGGCAGACTGTTGCCATTGTTGGGCCCACCGGGGCGGGCAAGACCACGCTGGTGAACCTGATGATGCGGTTCTACGAGCTGGATGCGGGGCGGATAACGCTCGACGGCGTGGACGTCACCTCGGTGCCGCGGCGCGAGCTGCGCTCGCGGCTGGGGATGGTGCTGCAGGATACGTGGCTGTTCGGCGGGACCATCCGGGACAACATTGCGTACGGGCGGCCTTCGGCTAGTGAAGCCGAGATCCTTGAGGCTGCGCGGGCGACGTACGTGGATCGGTTCGTGCGGTCATTGCCCGAGGGGTACGACACGGTGCTGGAGGATGAAGGTGGCAACGTGTCCGCGGGGGAGAAGCAGCTGCTGACGATTGCGCGGGCGTTCCTGGCGCGGCCTTCTGTTTTGATTTTGGACGAGGCGACGTCTTCGGTGGATACCCGGACCGAGGTGCTGGTGCAGAAGGCGATGCGTGCCCTGCGGTCGGACCGGACCTCCTTTGTCATTGCCCACCGCCTGTCCACCATCCGCGACGCCGACCTCATCCTGGTGATGGAGGCCGGCCAGATCGTGGAGCAGGGGACGCACGCTTCTCTGCTGGCTGCTGGTGGGGCTTACGCACGGCTGTATGAGGCGCAGTTCGCGGCGCCGGCGGCGGAGGTTTAGAAGCTGCTGCACGTTGTCATACACGATGTGGCACGCAAAGCATTTGGGAAGTCGACATCGGGAAGTTCGTAGTCGAGGCCAGCCGGCTTGAGTACCTCGTATGACTGTACACATCTGGGCCACATTCAGCCCGTTTGTTTGCTGCTGCTCTATCCAGTGGCCCTACCATCCTGGTCTCCGGGGCGACCCAAGCTGAAATGGATCAAGTAGGTTCCGAACTCTCGCTAGGTTTGGGGCTGCCCACAGAGCGCGGCCAGTTGAGCATCGCTCCGTTGAGTACGTTGTTAATCAGGCTTTCGATGAATATGACCGTTTCCTCTCGGGCAACGACATACTTCGTAGGATGCCCGCAGCGATTGCGAAGATCCAGCTTCTCAATTAGGAGTAGGCGGGCGTTCTTGTTGAATAGGCCGGCATCCTCACAGATCATGAAGAAATTGCTGTCGGAAAGGTAAAGCAAGTCGTCGCGCTTCTTGATTCGCTTGTAATGTTGTGCGTTTCCGAAGCGAGCCGAGTTTGCAGCCTCCACCATTTTGACACCACCAACCTGTGCTTCGATGGTTTGGTAGAGGTGCTCCATAACGGCAGACCAAACCATGAGAACGGCACCGCGATAGCAACGGTTCTCATAGCAGTCCACCGCTTCGTTCAGGTAGTCCCGGTACTCGGGCCTACTCTGACTCGTGGTCTCCCGCAGCGAGTGCAGGGCCTCAGTAGGGTTCTGCCGGGAAAGGTCTCTGACTGGGATCGCATATGCCTCCTGAAGCGATCGGAGGCCGCTGATACGTCGGGTGAAGTCTTGTTCAGTCGTCGACATGCTTATCGAGGATATACCTAGCCATGTTGCGGAAGATCTCTTTGACGGTGTCGGCAGTAGCGTTGGCCGCGATGTGAATTTCCACGTTGACGTGGATGTTTGGACTGGCCGACACCTGGACGCTCGGTGGCGCAGCAGGAGCCGAATAGGATGCAGCGCTCGCGCCAGAGGGAGCAGGGCTCCCGTTGTCCGCGGCTGGTGAAACGGTATCTTCCGAAGCGGTTTCCTCTGAATCTGGATCGTCGTCAGAAGGATCCAGCAGGCCAGAGACCTGGTCTAGCGACGTCTGGAATCGAGTTTCTTTACCCCCTCTTCCGATTATGAGGGAACCGAGGTTGGCCCCCTCGGCTACCCGGAAAAAGAAGACCGCCCCGTCCTTGAGGCGGTCGCCGTTGACCTCGCCGACACTTTCTCGGTGGTGAGCTTGCCAATATTGGCCAACTTCTATCGCCGTCACCTCTGACCTGGATCCGAAGTGGAGCCATTCGACGGTGTGCCGGTACAGTTCGCTGTCGAGGATCCCTTCTCGGAGTGCGCCTACGCGGTCTCCGTTTTGGAAGCGCATACCTCTTGAGGTTGCCCTGAAATTCGTACCATCTCGGTCGATCAACTTGAGATATGCCATAGCTCCGACTTTGCGGTCGTCTAGAAGCTTCGCGTCCAACGACTTCTTCGCCTTGTCGACAGCGACCCAGCCGATCTGTCGGCTTAGGAAGGCCAGCATTGACTCCATGTCCTCGATGCGTGTGCTGATCGGAATCAATGTGCCCCCATTTTCGACGAAAACATAATTCAGTCAAGTATCACCGACCACCGACGGAGGAGCGCTTAGACACGCCTGTGTCTTGCTCTGACGGTCAGTGAGGGCCGAGGGATGAAGAGCAAAGGGACCGTACTAAGGAATGCTTCGAAACACTTGCCCTTCGCGAAACGGAGTCCCGCTGCAAAGTGACGTAATGCTCGTCCAGGGAATGGCGCCCCGAATATATCCTCTTTGTCAGGCCAAGTTTCGAATTTCGGCCATAGGAGCTGACAGAGGATAACGATGACCACCGGGCTCATAGCGCTGAATGGTCCGCTTACTATGGCGTCCGCTTTGTTACCGGCAACCCGCAACTGGGGCACCAGGGAGTGACATCCTGGAGCGAATCAAGGGGCTATATGGATGTAGAACACCGGAAAGAACCAAACCGCCTGGGTGAAGCACGTCGAGATGAGGTGGATGGTTTTGTGGAAGAAAACCTGGCGGAATGTGGTGGCGACAAGGGCGGTATGACCGCGAGTTAGAACATTCACGGTCATTGCGAATTTTGTTCAGCGCGCCGCTATTATCCTGAAGGACACAGGTCCGGCTAACCGTCGAGGTGACCCTTCAGGTGACTTGACTTCCAGGCCTTAGAGCCCCTCATGCGGGTCATTTGAAAACGACCCGATCTGACGGGTAATCGTGCCTGGCGGCCACACTTCGCTCCTCAACAACTAGGATGTCTGAGGAGCGAAAACGCGCCCACAAAATCTTGTCACTCCCCAGCGGAAGGCGCTTGGAAATCGTGTCAACAATCAAGGCTGACGAAAAACCTGCGCCCTGGCTGGGGCAGCCAACTGCTCTGGTGCCAAAAGCGCCACTCTTGCCGGAGCTGGACAGCGAGTCCTGGTTTAAACGATTCTTCGGGAGGAGTTGGTGGATTATAGCCCTTTGGATGATTAGCTTTTGCATCCTCCTTCTTCTGACGCTTTTGGTCTTTCACTTTCTGTGCGGCTGGCTATCTCAGGAGTGGACTTGGGAAGGTTTTGGGAGATTTGCCACCAGTCCCTTTGCTACAGCTGTGGGTGCGATCGGAGCCGCGCTAATTGCTGGAACTGCCGTGGTTTTGACCCTGAATCAGAATAAGAATGTAGAAGCTAGTAAAACCTGGTGGGAAACTTTTGAATGGGCTACTGAACGAGCAATACCTCTAAAAGAGGAGAATCAAGCATTACCATACGGCACCGCCATCGACATCCTGAGCCCCTTAATGGATGACGATTTCGGTGGGCGCCGTCTTGGCAGGAGAGCCGCGAAATCATGGGAGCTCCGAAAGCAAGCTTGTAGCAGCATGATAAAGCTGCTAAATGGTCCCTACACAGTTGCTGAGCCTGGCGATGATCGCGAACCTACCACTATTGAACTCGGTAAAAAGGAATTCACTGGGGAATCGCGCGATGCTGAAAACACGGCCGTCCCGGACGCTGGAACCACCAGCGAACGGGACGCTGCTGGAACCACTGCGGAATCGGCCATTCAAGCATCTTTGGAACTACCTCGTCGCCGTAATTTTCCGGACGCAGACGACCTCGAATCAGTTCAGAACTTTATTAGCGCACATCCCTCATCGCAGGCTGCCAAAGAACTTTCTGCCACTCACTATGAGTCACTGCTCATTAGCCGTCTTAGAAGTCTTTTAGCATATGATGAGGAAGTAGATATAATCCGCAATGTTTCGTTCAGCCACACCGCCGGCAATAAGGACGTGGGGCGCCGTGAGGCGGACGCGATTGTGCTAAAAGGCAATAAAGCAGTAATTCTTGAGGTAAAGAAAGCGGCCCATATGCCTATTGGTCGTTTCCGTGAGATACTCCGACGGGAAATCACTGCGGCCAATACCGCTTGGCGCAGAATGCAATTCCCGACGCTGCTTGTCACCGATTTTGCCAGCTCCGACGCCGAGTTTCAAAGCCTTCGACGAGAATTCTCCACACCTTATTTTCAGGTGTCTCGCTGGACCGGCGACAGTCGGGAGGAAAGATCTCTCGTCGAAGCCGCCCTTGATTTCCTCGCCGCGGCGCCGGATGAACGGCGGGGTTAAAGGGGGAGAGGTGACGATCGCACTGTTGTCGAGGTGCACAGATGACGGAGACTCTTCACGAATTCCTGTTCCAAACCTTCGAATTTGTTGGCGCCGGAACGGTAGCCCCGGTTCGGCAGAGCGTGTTGATCTGCCGAGGGGAGGGTGACGGTGCTGCGCCGTGTAAACCCGGCTGGGAGCGCGGGGTCTCAAGTGCGCGGCTCCGGCTACCGTCTTCCGTTGGTTCGAAGAAGGCGGCCTGAGGGATTCCTCGGTAACCACCCCCCGGCGTAGCACACGGACATACGAAGCAATGTTTCGGCGTGTCGCCCGTAACCTGTTTAGATGCCTCGTTTTGCGCTTGATATTGAGTCTGTGCCCCGCCCTGTCCGTGCGCAGGAGCTCCTGGACGCAGTGAACCACCGCGTCGTCATCGCCGACGGCGCCATGGGCACCATGCTGCAGGGCCGTGACCTGTCGCTCGAGGTGGACTTCCAGAACCTGGAGGGCTGCAACGAGATCCTCAACGACACGCGCCCTGACGTCATCGCGGACATCCACGACGCCTACTTCGCCACAGGCATCGACGCCGTTGAAACCAACACCTTCGGCGCCAACTGGTCCAACCTCTCCGACTACGGCATCGACGACCGCATCGCCGAGCTCGCCCTCAAAGGCGCCAAGATCGCCCGCGAACGTGCCGAAGCGGCAGAGGAAACAGACGGGCGCATGCGTTGGGTCCTCGGCTCCATGGGCCCCGGCACCAAGCTCCCCAGCCTCGGTCACACCAGCTACGACTACCTCAAGCAGACCTTCGCCCTGCAGGCCGAGGGCCTCATCGACGGCGGTGCAGATGCCTTCCTCATCGAAACCAGCCAGGACCTTCTGCAGACCAAAGCCGCGGTCAACGGCTGCAAGCAGGCCATCGTGTCCCGCGGCGTCCGCCTCCCCATCTTCGTGGAGGTGACGGTCGAAACCACCGGAACCATGCTCATGGGCTCCGAAATCGGCGCCGCGCTCACCGCGCTGGAGCCGCTCGGCGTCGACGCCATCGGCCTGAACTGCGCCACCGGCCCCGACGAGATGAGCGAACACCTGCGCCACCTCTCCAAGCAGTCCTCCGTGGCCATCGCCTGCATGCCCAACGCCGGCCTGCCTGTGCTCGGCGCCAACGGCGCGCACTACCCGCTCTCGCCCGCCGAACTCGCGACCGCGCACGAGCAGTTCGTGCGCGAATTCGGCCTGGGCCTGGTGGGCGGCTGCTGCGGTACGACGCCTGAACACATGGCCGCCGTCGTCGAACGCCTCGCCCCCTTCCGCACCCGCAAGACGGACGCCGGCAGCAACAGCCCCGCCCGCGTCCCCACCGAGCGCGAAGCCGGCGTCGCCTCCCTGTACCAGCACGTGAACTTCGACCAGGACGCCTCCTACCTGGCCATCGGTGAGCGCACCAACGCCAACGGTTCCAAGGCGTTCCGCCAGGCGATGCTCGAAGAGCGCTGGGATGACTGCGTGGACATCGCGCGCGAGCAGATCCGCGTCGGCGCGCACCTGCTGGACGTCTGCATCGACTACGTAGGGCGCGACGGCGTCGCGGACATCAAGGAGGTCGTCTCACGTTTCGCGTCGGCCTCCACCCTCCCGCTCGTCATCGACTCCACCGAACCGCCCGTGCTGCAGGCCGGCCTCGAACTCATCGGCGGCCGCCCGGTGGTCAACTCCGTCAACTACGAGGACGGCGACGGCCCGGACAGCCGCTTCGCGCGCATCATGCCGCTCGTGAAGGAACACGGCACCGCCGTGATCGCCCTGACCATCGACGAGCAGGGCCAGGCCCGCACCACCGACGGCAAGGTGGCCATCGCCTCCCGCCTCGTCGACGCCCTCGTGGGCGAATGGGGGATGCGCGTCGAGGACATCATCGTCGACTGCCTCACCTTCCCCGTCGCCACCGGCCAGGAAGAAACCCGCCGGGACGGCATCGAAACCATCGAGGCCATCCGCCAGATCACCACCAAGTACCCTGGCATCAACACCACCCTCGGCGTTTCCAATGTGTCCTTCGGCCTCAACCCCGCAGCGCGCGTCGTCCTGAACTCCGTGTTCCTGCACGAGGCCGTGCAGGCGGGCTTGACCAGCGGCATCATCGATGCCGCCAAGATAGTGCCGCTCGCTTCCCTGCCCGAAGAGCAGCGCAAAGTGGCCCTCGACCTCGTCTACGACCGCCGCGAATACGACGCCGACGGCAACACCACATACGACCCCCTGGCCATCATGCTGGACATGTTCGCCGGCGTCGACACCGCCGCGCTCAAGGACCAGCGCGCCGCTGAACTCGCGGCGCTCCCAACCGGCGCGCGCCTGGAACGGCGCATCATTGACGGCGAAGGCAAGGGCCTCGAAGACGACCTGGACCTGGCCCGCAGCGAGGGCATGACCCCGCTCGGCATCATCAACGACCACCTGCTCGAGGGCATGAAGGTGGTGGGCGAGCGCTTCGGCGCCGGCGAGATGCAGCTGCCGTTCGTGCTCCAGTCCGCCGAGGTGATGAAGAACGCCGTCGCCCTGCTCGAGCCGCATATGGAGAAGTCCGATTCGTCGGGCAAGGGCACCATGGTGATCGCCACCGTGCGCGGCGACGTGCACGACATCGGCAAGAACCTGGTGGACATCATCCTCACCAACAACGGTTACAAAGTCATCAACATCGGCATCAAGCAGGGCATCGCCGAGATCATGGCCGCGGCGGAGGAGCACAACGCCGACGTGATCGGCATGTCCGGGCTGCTCGTGAAATCCACCGTGGTGATGAAGGAGAACCTCGCGGAGCTGCAGTCCCGCGGCCTGGCGAAGAAGTGGCCCGTGATCCTCGGCGGCGCAGCCCTGACCCGCGCCTATGTGGAGCAGGACCTGGCCGAGCAGTTTGACGGCGTCGTCCGGTACGCCAAGGACGCCTTCGAGGGCCTTGCCCTCATGGAACCGCTGGTCCGCGTGGCCCGCGGCGAGTCGCCTGACGACGTCGGCCTCCCGCCGCTGAAGAAGCGGATCCACAAGGGCGGGGCGAAGTTCACCGTGACCGAGCCGGAAGCGATGCCCGGCCGGTCCGACGTCGTCTCCGACAACCCGGTTCCTTCGCCGCCGTTCTGGGGCACGCGCATCGTCCGCGGCGTCTCGCTCCACGACTACGCTGCGTTCCTCGATGAGCGCGCCACGTTCATGGGGCAGTGGGGGCTCAAGCCCGGCCGCGGCGAGGACGGTGCCTCCTATGAGGAACTGGTGGAACGCGAGGGCCGGCCGCGCCTGCGGTACTGGCTGGACCGCATCCTCGGCGAGGGCATGCTCGACGCCTCCGTCGCCTACGGCTACTTCCCCGTGGTCTCCGAAGGGGAGCAGGTGGTGGTGCTGCACCACGGCGAGGATTCCGACGGCGTCCTCGGCACCGCGGGCCTGCTCGCCCCCGACGGTGGTTCAGGCGGCCCGATCGGCACCGACCGGCTGCGTTTCGACTTCCCGCGCCAGCGCCGCGACCGGCACCTCTGTCTGGCTGACTTCGTGCGGTCGCGCGAGTCGGGGCAGATCGACGTGCTGCCGGTTCAGCTGGTCACCGCCGGTTCGAAGATCGAAGAGTTCACATCGAAGATGTTCGCCGCCAACCAGTACCGCGACTACTACGAGCTCAACGGCCTGGTCATGCAGCTCACCGAGGCGCTGGCCGAGTTCTGGCACGCGCGTATCCGCAAGGAACTGGGCTTCGCGGCCGAGGAGCCGAAGGACACGGCCGGGTATTTCAAGCTCGACTACCGCGGTGCGCGGTTCTCGCTGGGCTACCCGGCATGCCCGGACATGGAGGACCGCCGCAAGGTGACGGAACTGCTGAAGCCCGAGCGGATGGGCGTGGTCCTCAGTGATGAGCTGATGCTGCACCCCGAGCAGTCCACCGACGCGTTTGTGTTCCACCACCCGGAGGCGAAATACTTCAAGGTGTGAGGTGGTCTTTGGCCTGGAGGGAATAAGCCTTCGCGGCTTGCCCTCTTAGCCGTCGTCTACGCAGGTTCGTCACCTCGTCGACAGTACATTTCGCGGTCGTCTCAGTGGTGTCCGAACCGCTCCCGAGCAGTTCGGGCAGATGTGCCGAGGGCGGCACCGATAACCTCCCACGAGTCTCCCTTCGCGCGGGCGGCGCTGACGGCGGAGTCCAGCTCAGCTTCGGCCTTCGCGGCAGCCGTACGGGCAGCGGTGATCCGGCGGAAGTTCTCGGCGCCCCTGTCCACCTGAGGAGCCGGGCTCAGGCGAAGGAGCGTACCATCCACCCGCAGCGGCGCGGCTAAGTGTTCGACGTGCAGGACATAACCTTCTTCGGGCGCGCGCTGAATGTAGAGGGTGAGGACTGCCTTTCCCTCACCGTCATCAAAGTCCACTTTTCCGTAGCTCTCACTGGGGCCAACAGGCCACGGGCGCGGCTTCAACCGCCATCCAGCTTCGTACTGCGTCCGCTCGTAGGCTGGTGTTTCGCGAGGGGTCATACTGGCCGTTCTCCTTCAATTGCCTTGCCACTGCGTCCCGACCCGTAGAGGCCGCAGCAAGGCCTCACCGGGGGCGGGGCCGGCGGCGGCTGGGGAGATGCTCGTGTTCTCAGCCGTACACCTTCGCCGCCGGCTCCCGCTTCCACGTTACGGCCGCGGGCTAACGGGCACCCGGGTAGCAGGTACCCGAATCCGGCGAAGGCATTTACCTGCGGTGGGCGTAGGCCGGGGAGGACCCGGGCACTTTCGGGGGACACGCCGCTATTCGGCCGCGGTACGCGCCGGTTCCGGCCAGAGAAACCCTCCGATTCGCCGTGGAAACGGAGCTCACTCAGCCATTTCCACCCCCGGGATCAAAGGGCCGATAACGGAGATTCCGTCAAGCTCGCTTTCGTATCCGCATCTGCGTGCCTAGCTGGAATTTTGACGGATCTTCTCTTGTCCAGCAGGGGTGTCGTGAGCCAAGGGAAGAACAAAATGGGTTGCCGCCAACATTTCTGGGAGAAATCGGGTTGCTACAGGGCTGTGGGCTTAGGGTTACGCCCATGGTCCAGCCGCCATGCCTTGTAATTGCTGTCTTTTTGACATTTCCCAAACTCGGATCGCGGAGTATGTTGAGAGGCACCACGCGGAAATGGAGTGAGTTTCGGCATCGATCCGGCATTTGTATTCTGGGTCGGCCACATCACTTCTACCGCAGAGGCCACGAAAGCAGGGAGGCGCGCCAATAGCCGGACACCAGCGGACCTAGCACTCTGAAAGACTCCCCATTCCCGCGGGGCTTCGTCCTCTGCGTGAGGGGCGGGAATTTAACCAAGCATTCTTTACCAAAACAAAGAAGGAGATTCTCGTGTTGCTTTGGATAGCCATCATCATCGCAGTTCTTTGGCTTCTCGGCCTGCTCACCAATATCGGCGGCGGACTCATACACATACTTCTGGTTATTGCCGTCGTGGTCCTGGTCTTCCACTTCATTCAAGGCAGAACCCGGGCCTAAACCACGTAATCATTCCGAGCACAATACGTAAGCGGCGACCCGCTCCGCGGCCTTTCCCGGAGCGGGTCGATCTGCTCGCCCTCATCGGGGCTGTCCCGGCCTAGGGCTGATGCCGGATGGCCGGTGCAACCACTGTCAGCGGACACCAAGGTCGCTGTCGATATACGAACCCGGGCGATTTTCAGTGCCATGCTGGCAATTGCAGCCACCATCCAGCTGCAGCCGAACGGTCACCGGACTCGATGCTGCGAGCTGGATGTCAACATGCTCCTTCCCGGCGCTGCTAAGGCGGAGAACTGATTCTTGGTCGGTGAGATGGGTCATGGAATTGCCTTTGCTGATGCGTGGAGAGTGGATCCGCACCGGTGGCACGGGCCAGGAAGGCCCGTGCCGCCGGTGCGGGCTGCTACATACGGTGAACGGTGGACATGCCAGAGCGTGACGGTGCCAAGCCAGCTGCGGTTCTAGTTCTTGACGTATCCGTTCGGATTCAGCACGAATTTCGTTGCCGAACCGGCGTCGAATTCGGCGTAACCGCGCGGTGCGTCCTCCAGCGGGATCGCCGTGGCGTTTACTGCCTTGGCGATCTGGACCTTGTCGTGCAGGATCGCCATCATCAGCTGGCGGTTGTACGACATAACGGGGCACTGTCCAGTGGTAAACGACAGGGACTTTGCCCATCCGGTGCCCAGGGACAGCGACAGGGAGCCGTGCTTTGCTGCCTCGTCAATTCCACCGGGGTCGCCGGTGACATACAGGCCGGGAATGCCAAGGGCCCCGCCTGCAGCGGTGATGTCCATGAGTGAATTCAGCACGGTGGCGGGGGCCTCGTGGGAGGCGTCCTTCCCGTGACCGCGGGCTTCGAACCCTACGGCGTCGACGCCGCAATCCACTTCGGGGACGCCAAGGATTTGCTCGATCTGGTCCTTCGGATCGCCGTTGGTGACGTTCACCGTTTCGCAACCGAAGGAGCGGGCCTGGGCCAGGCGGTCTTCGTTCATGTCACCGACAATCACGACGGCGGCACCGAGCAGCTGCGCACCGACGGCGGCCGCGAGGCCCACCGGGCCGGCGCCGGCAATGTAGACGGTGGATCCGACGCCCACTCCGGCGGTGACGGCGCCGTGAAAGCCCGTGGGGAAAATATCGGAAAGCATGGTCAGGTCCATGATCTTTTCCAGGGCCTGGTCGCGGTCCGGGAACCTGAGCAGATTCCAGTCAGCGTAGGGGACCAGCACGTATTCGGCTTGGCCGCCCACCCAGCCACCCATATCCACATATCCATAGGCGCTGCCCGGGCGGTCAGGGTTGACGTTCAGGCAGATGCCCGTCTTGCGCTCCTTGCAGTTCCGGCAACGGCCGCAGGAGATGTTGAAAGGCACGGAGACAATGTCTCCCACCTTGATGAACTCCACATCCGGACCGACCTCTACCACTTCGCCGGTGATTTCATGGCCAAGGACGAGGTCCTTAGGGGCTGTGGTCCGGCCCCTGACCATGTGCTGGTCCGAGCCGCAGATATTGGTGGTTACCGTGCGCAGGATCGCGCCGTGGGGTACTTTCCGGCCCACGTTGGCTGGATTGACGCCGGGCCCATCCTTGAGTTCGAACGTCGGGTAGTCGGTGTTGATGATTTCGACGACACCGGGTTCTTTGTAGGCGACGGCTTTGTTTCCTGACATGGACACTCCTTTGTGTAGGGGTATTTGGTGCCGGGCCTTCCTTTCGGATGGCCTTGCACTGGTCCGGCAAAGTTGCAGGCGTTGCCCCAGGGCCCGTGAAGGATGCTTCGATGAGGATACCTCCCCAGGTTTCAGGCCACCGAAGCACCCTTCACGGGCACGGGACAGCTCTTCCTTCGCGAGGGCGAAGGCCGTCAGTGGGATGCCGGCCCCAGTGGAACAGGATCCCAACGCTGCCTGCCCGGCGCTGAGTCGGACAAGCATGACCCTGACGGTCGAAGAGCTTGTACTGATGAGACTAGGGTCACAGGACCTGCAGTAAAAGCGCAAGATTTTGAAGATAACCATGCAGGATAGATGCATAATTGGTCGCCGGCCTGTAACGGCCAGGTTGTCCATTGACCCAATAGTTAGATTCCCCGGAACTAGATTCCGTGGAAACAAAGACGTAGACTCACTTGTATGAACAAGGGCACCGAAACCTCGTCCCTTTACCCTCTTTTCAGCGAACTGACCCGATTGGAAACTGAGCTGTGGGACGCACTCGATGGCCGCCTGCGCAAGGAGCATGGCCTCCCGATGAGCAGGTTTGAACCCATGGCCGTCGTCGATCGCTTGGGTGCGTGCCGGGTTTTAGATGTCGCCACGGCTCTTGCGATTACCGTCGGAGGCACAAGCAAGCTCATTGACCGGATTGAAAAAGCCGGACACTGCCGTCGGAGAAATAACCCGCTCGATCGCAGGTCCTTCCTCATCGAGCTCACGGCCGACGGTCGATTGTTGCTGGAACGGGCCAGGAAGACTGTTGAAGCCGAGCTGGACCTGCGGCTGAATCCGGTACTTAGCCGGCAGCAAGCAGATGACCTCATGGAACTGCTGGGCCGGCTGCGAAATGCCAGTCGCTTGGCGGCGGCAGAGCGATCGGACTGACGCGCTCGCGGGAGCCCGAGGTCATCGTCTACCCGCCGCTAGCCAGCGGTGTACCGCAACCCACTAATACGTGAAGGAAGCAAGAAAATGACTGAAGAACTCCGTGAACGCATGGACCGTTTCGTCGAATTCATCAATTCAGCCGACGAAAAGATTGGTGATGAGATCATCTCACCGTCGGCAACGTTCCATGTGCCGTTCCTGCCTGAGCCGGTGCAGGGTCCAGGCGGCTACCTCAAAATCATCGGGATCATGCGGCAAGCGTTTCCCGACGTCCAGTGGTCACTGGAAGAAACGATTATTGAAGGAAACACGGTAGCCGCACGATTCATCCTTCGTGGCACACACCAGGGGCAATTCCTCGGCGTCCCTGCAACAGGCAAACCGATCCAAACGCAGGCAATGAACATCTATCGATTCACCAATGGCCAGATCAGTGAAGAGCACGGTCTCCCGGACCTCTTCGGGCTAATGATGCAAATCCGGCCGGTCGATGCCTAAATATCCTAGCCAGGGCTTGGAGAGAGCAACCCCCGTCCAGCTTCCGTGCGCCTGCGTGCTTGCCAACGCGGGGAAAGGAAAAGCTGAAGGGACTGGGCCCGGTGTATTACCGAACCCAGTCCCTTCAGCTCCAGCTCGCAAGTGGGCTGGTCATATTGCGCGGGACTGTCCGATAAACGGTGTGTGGGGTCCGGCTGGTTTTCATTATTGAGTGGTTCTTTCGA
>NZ_VHIJ01000083.1:0-11077 GCF_006680095.1 Pseudarthrobacter sp. B4EP4b
CCCTACGGCGGCATCGCCATCACCGCCGCCGTCTCCCTCCTGGGCGTCCCGCTGAACTACCTCGTCCCCGCCCAGGCCTTCGAAATCGTCCTCAACGTCGCCTCCGTCGGCATCGTCATGACCTGGGCCACCATCGTCCTGTGCCAGATCCAACTCAAACGCTGGGCCGACAAAGGCTGGCTCGAACGCCCCTCCTTCCGCATGTTCGGCGCCCCCTACACCGGCTACCTCAGCCTCCTCTTCCTGGTCGGCGTGCTGATCATGGTCTTCATCGACTCACCCCTGACCATGCTCGTCACCGCCATCGCCTCCATCCTGATGGTCATCGGCTGGTACGCCTGCCGCAAACGCATCCACGAAATCGCCGAAACCCGCGAAGGCCACACCGGCCTCTCCCCCGTCATCGCCAACCCACCCGCCGAGACATTCAGGTAAGCCGGAAGGCTCCACCCACAGGCCATACATAAACCCGAACAACAAAGAAAGACCATGACAACGGAACCCGCAGCAATCCTGACCGCATCACCCACCCGGCCCGCCGCCGTCGAGCCTTCCCGGCAGCACAACCCGCAGGCAAATCCAGCGGAGGCACCACCGGCAACCAAGTCCGCGGGGCACGTTATTGTTGATTCGCTCATCGCCCACGGCGTGGAACGCACGTATGTGGTGCCGGGCGAGAGCTTCCTGGACGTGCTGGACGGCCTGCATGCCTCCGATGTCGAAACCATTGTCTGCCGGCATGAAGGCGGTGCCGCCTATATGGCCGAGGCTGACGGCAAGATGAACCAGCGCCCAGGCGTGGCCATGGTGACGCGGGGGCCGGGCGCTGCCAACGCGCACGTGGGTCTGCACACCGCGTGGCAGGACTCCACTCCCATGCTGTTGTTTGTGGGCCTGATCCCGTTCGCGCACCGGGACCGGGAGGCCTTCCAGGAGTTCGACATTAAGGCCTGGTTTGATACCGGTGCCAAGCGCGTGATGGTGCTTGACCATGCCGACCGGGCGTCCGAGATCGTGGCGGAGGCGATGTTCGCTGCCATGAGCGGGCGGCCCGGCCCGGTGGTGGTGGGCCTGCCGGAGGACATCATCCGCCAGCAGATCGACCCCGCGCTGCATCCCGCAATTCCCGTGGCCGCCGGCGGCATGAGCAGCACGGATGCCGCAGCCCTTCGCGCTGCACTGGCGGAATCGCGCAAGCCGTTGTTCGTCACCGGCGGCAATGACTGGACCCAGGAAGCTGCGGACCAGCTGACCGGCTGGCTGGAGCGCCACCAGATCCCGGCGGCAGCCGAGTGGCGGACGCAGGGAACGGTGTCCTTCGATTCGCCCTCCTACGTGGGCCCCATCGGCTACGGCCGGCCCCGCCCCACCTACGACCTGCTGGAGGAAACGGACCTGCTGGTTTTTGTGGGGACGGTGCCGGGGGATGTCATCACGGACGGGTTCGTCTGCCGCCAGGACTGGAACAAAAAGAACTTCCTGGTGACCGTGGACCCGTCGCTCCGCGGGCGTTCGGGTCCGGTGTCGCGGCAGATCCTCTCCAAGCCGGAGGCCTTTGTGCAGGATCTGGCCGGGATTGACCTGCCGGTGAAGGAAGAGTGGAAGGCGTGGACGGAGCGGATGCGGGGCGAACAGGAGCACTTCGCCGCGCTGCCCCCGGCCGCACCGTCAGCGGGACAGGCCAAAATGGACACCCTGATGGCGAACCTTGTGCCCAGGCTGCCCGAGGATGCCATGGTGACCTTCGGCGCAGGCGAACACACCAACTGGGCCCACCGCTACTTTCCCACCCGCCGCTATGCCTCCATGATCAGCGCCCGCAACGGCTCCATGGGGTACTCCGTGCCGTCGGCCATTGCGGCATCGCTGGCAGACCCCGCACGCCGGGTGGTCACCATCGCCGGGGACGGTGAGTTCCTGATGAACGGCCAGGAGCTGGCCACCGCGGCCCAGTACGGCGCCACTCCCCTCGTGGTGGTCATGGACAACCAGGAATACGGCACCATCCGCACCCACCAGGAGCGGCACTATCCGCAACGCGTCTCCGGCACCCAGCTGCAGAACCCCGACTTCGCTCTGATGGCCAAGGCCTTCGGCGGTTTTGGGATCACGGTCACCGAGGACAAGGACATTCCGGCCGCCCTTGATGCAGCGTTCGCCGCCATTGACCAGGTCGGCGTCTTTGCCCTGATCCACCTCGTCGTCGAACAGCGCGTCAAGGCGTACTGAGCCACGTCCGCGCGCAGCAGCCGCGCGGACTCAGCGTTGCCCTGACAAACAGCAGCGGACGACGGCGGGAGCCACCCGCCGTCGTCCGCTGCTGTTATTGAGGTAACTAGCTACGCGGACACGCTTTCGGTAATCCGCTTCGGTGTGACGGCGGGGACGCCGTCGCCGTCCTGTCCGTACAGCCAGTCGTTGTACTGGAAGTTGTTGTCCTTGCGGCTCTTGAACAGCAGGTTCCGCAGGGTCCGGGCGAGGCCTGAAACGTGCCACGACTCGCCCCATACACGGGCGGTGCGCTGGACGCGGGCAGTGCGGCCGGCGCGGACGCTGTTGAACTCCCGGATGGCCTCGTCCCATGCATCGGGCTTGATCCCGTCGGCAGTGAACACAGTCCCGATCGAAGAATCCTGCAGCACGGCAGCGTCCTCCAGGGCCTGGCAGGCACCCTGGGCCAGGTATTGCAGCATGGGGTGGGCGGCGTCGCCCATCAGCACCATCCGGCCGGCCACCCAGTTTTCGATAGGGTCGCGGTCGTACATGGGCCAGCGGATGCCGGTGGCCAGGTTCTTCAGCGCCTCCTGGACCGCGGGAACGCAGTCCTTATATGCAGCCTCAAGCTCATCCACTCCGCCGTACTGCTCTTCGCCGCGTTCAAAGGACGCGGACTTGAAGACGGCCACGGTGTTGAGCAGTTCGCCCTTGCGCAGCGGGTACTGCACCAGGTGGCAGTCCGGGCCGAGGTAGACAATAACGTCCTCGAGGTCTGCTTTGGGCGTGTTTTCGGTGATGGGAACGGTGCCGCGGTAGGCCACGTAGGCGGACGAAACAGGCTCGTCGTTGGCCACGAGCGGGCGGAGGGTGGACTTGAGTCCGTCAGCTCCGATCACCACGTCCGCCTCGTAGTCCACGCCGGCGGCGGTGTGTGCCACGCCGCGGTCATTGACGGTTTCCACGCCCTCGACCATGACGTCGTTGACGAGCTTGACCCCGGCGGCTTCACAGCCTTCGAGCAGGACGCGGTGCAGGTCGCTGCGGTGGATCACCACGTAGGGTGCGCCGTAGCGCTCCGCGAACTCCCCGCCGAGCGTCTGTCGGGTGAGTTCCTCGCCGGTAACGGCGTCACGGAACACCAGGTGCTTGGGCTGCACGCCGATTTCCAGCGCCTTTTCCAGCAGGCCCCAGCGCTTCAGCACGCGGGAGGCATTGGGGGCCATCTGCAGGCCCGCACCCACCTCGCCGAATTCGGGCGCCCTTTCAACGAGGGTCACGTTGGCGCCGTTCTCGCGCAGTGCGAGGGCTCCGGCCAGTCCGGCCATGCCCCCTCCGATCACCAGGACATCGGTGGAAGTGGCGTGCTCAGACATTACTTGCTCCTGTGGTTGTTGGGTTTTTGGATTTCAGGTGAAGGCCGACGGCGGTCAGCAGCACGGCTGCGATGGCGGCGGCGCCGGCGAAGGCGAGGAAGTTCGAGTTGACTCCCAGCCCCGCGGCCAGCAGCAGGCCTCCGGCCTGCGGTGCGGCGACGGCGCCGATCCGGCCCGTGCCCAGCGCCCAGCCCAGCGCGGTGCCGCGCAGGTGGGCAGGATAGTGGTTGGCAACGGCGGCGATGATGAGGCACTGTGTGCCGTGGGTTCCGACGCCGGCGAGCACCAGCATGAGGTACACCACCGTTACTGGAGGCCCCGTCACCAGGACCACCAATGCACCTGCTGCCACGGCGGCAGCGGCGATCGCGGTGGGTACGGGGCCAAAACGCGTGCCGGCCCAGGCCGTGATGACCGAACCGGCCACCGCGCCGAGGTTCAGTGCCAGCGCGAAGGTCAGCGCCGAGCCCAGGTTGTAGCCCGCCAGCTGCATCAGGTTGGGCAGCCAGGTGCCCAGGCCGTACCAGGCGAACAGTGTGGCGATGGTGGCTACCGCGAAGAGCATGCTGATGCCCAGGTACGGGGCGCGCAGCAGCGAGGAGAAGCCTGTACTGGCTTTGGTGTTGGCTGTGACTTTGCCGCTCCGGGAGTCCTGTTCCGAACCCAGCGTTTCCGGAAGGTATTTCAGTCCAAGCGGCACCACGATCACCAGCGCCAGCACGGCCACCAGGAACATGGACTGCCAGCCGAAGGCGGGAATCAGCTGGATCCCGACCAAGGCGGCGATGGAGCCGCCGATCGGAACGCCGGACATCATCAGGGTGGCAATGGTGGACCGCCATTTGGTGGGGACCAGTTCGGCCACGAGGGCGTTCGCGGAGGGCACCAGCCCGCCGAGCCCGATTCCGGCGAGCAGCCGCAGAATGCCGAAGATGGCGGCGTTGGGGGCGAAGGCGCACAGGACGGTGAAGACGGAAAAGACCACCGCGCAGCCAAGGATGGTGCGGCGGCGGCCCCACGAGTCGGCCATCCGGCCGGCGAAGATCGCGCCGATCATCATGCCCAGGAACGCCATGGATCCGATGGTTCCGGCGGTGGCTTTGGTGAGGCCCCAGCCCGTCTCCGAAATCAGGGAGGACTGGACCGTGCCGTAAACAATGAGGTCATAGCCGTCGAAGACCACCAGCAGCCAACAGACCAGGACCGCCAGGACGGATGCCTTGGGGAACCGCGCTTGCCTGTCAGCTGACGACGGGCCGGGAGCCCCCGGCGTGGACCGTTGCGTCGCTGCAGCGGGAAGTATGTGATTCATCCCACTACTGTCATGGCCGGCGAAGATGAATCACAATACAATTCTGATGTGCAGAAAAGTCCCGCTCCTACCCCCGGCGCAAGGCAAGGACGGAAGTCCGCCCAGAAGAAGCCGGTCCAGAAGCGCCCCACGTATTCCATCGAGGCAGTGGACAACGCGCTTCAGCTGCTGCAACTCCTGCGCGACGGCGGGACGTTGCGGCTGAAGGACGCGGCCGAGGAACTCGGGGTTGCGCCCTCCACGGCCCACCGCCTCCTGGCCATGCTGGTCTACCGTGGCTTTGCAGTCCAGGACGAGACCCGGCGCTACGTTCCGGGCCCGGCCATGGGCGTCGGCCCGGCAGGATTGAGCTGGACCCGGCTGCTGCGTTCGCTGGCCCAGCCACACATGGAGCTGCTCTCAGCGCAGCTGAACGAGACAGTCAACCTCATGGTGCGGGTAGGGACCAAAGTGCGTTTCCTCGCCACCGTGGAAGGTACTAACGTGCTCCGGGTCGGCGACCGGCAGGGGACGGTGTTGCCCGCCAACAAGACCTCCGGCGGAAAGGCCATCCTTGCCGAGCTGGATCCGCCCATGATCCAGCAGCTGTTCCGCAGCAACAATGCCGAGATCAGTGGCGACACCATAGCCGAGGAGGATTTTCCGGCCTTCCTGCGGGAGCTGGATTCGGTCCGTAGCAACGGCTTTGCCGCCAATTTTGAAGGCACCGAAGATGGCGTGAGCGCGTTGGGCATGGCGCTGCACAACCGGCACGGCAATGTGGTGGGGGCGATCAGCGTCGCCACCCCTGCCACACGGTTCCGGGCAGTGTTCGACGGCGGACTGGTCGCCGCCCTGCGTGAGACCTGCCGGCAGCTGGAGATCGACATCGCGGCGAACCCGGCTGAGCCGGATTAAGCGCCTTCACCCTAATTCTGTAGAGCAGAATATGCTCGTTATCACATGCACTTCCTCCGTAGGGTCGAACTACGCCAAAACTGTTCGGACCTATCGAGGAGGCCTTTCGTGTCCATCAGCGCCGAAAACGTGACTCATGAATCAGTGGCCGCCAGCCACGCCCTGCCGGAGCCCACCCCGGAGGAGGCTGCGCAGCTGGAGCAGCTGTACCAGGACTTCGATAAGGAGAACCTGATTCCGCTGTGGACCGAGATCGGTGACCTGATGCCGATGGTCCCGAGCCCCAAAGCCGTCCCGCACGTGTGGCGCTGGAACGACCTGTACCCGCTCGCCGCTCGTGCCGGCGACCTGGTTCCGGTGGGCCGCGGCGGGGAACGGCGGGCCATTGCCCTGGCCAACCCCGGCCTGGCCGGCACTCCGTATGCAACCCCCACGTTGTGGGCAGCCATCCAGTACCTGGGCGGCCGGGAAACAGCGCCGGAGCACCGCCACTCCCAGAACGCGTTCCGCTTCGTGGTGGAGGGTGAAGGCGTCTGGACCGTGGTGAACGGTGACCCGGTGCGGATGTCCCGCGGCGACTTCCTGCTCACCCCGGGCTGGAACTTCCACGGCCACCACAACGACACCGATGAGCCGATGGCCTGGATTGACGGCCTGGACATTCCGTTCGTGCACTACTCCGACGCAGGGTTCTTCGAGTTCGGCACTGAACGCGTCACCGACGAAGCCACCCCGGACATCTCCCGCTCCGAACGGCTCTGGGCCCACCCCGGCCTGCGCCCGCTCTCCGGCCTGGACGACACCACCAGCTCCCCGATCGCAGCGTACCGGTGGAAGTACACGGATGCTGCACTGCGTGAACAGCTGCTGCTGGAGGACGAGGGCCACCCCGCCACTGTCTCCCAAGGGCACGCCGCAGTCCGGTTCACCAACCCCACCACCGGCGGGGACGTGATGCCTACCATCCGGGCCGAGTTCCACCGCCTCCGCGCTGGTGCCGGCACGGACACAGTCCATGAAGTGGGCTCCAGCGTGTGGCAGGTCTTCGAAGGCACCGGATCGGTGGTCCTGAACGGCGAAACGAAGCAGCTGGCCAAGGGCGACCTGTTCGTGGTTCCGTCCTGGGCTTCCTGGTCATTGCAGGCCGATACCGAGTTTGATCTGTTCCGCTTCAGCGACGCCCCGATTTTCGAGCGCCTGAGCTTCAACCGCACCTACATCGAAGGACGCACCAAGTAATGAAACTCCTCACCCTCCGCCTCGCCAACGGCAGCGAAACACGCACGACGGCGGTGCGCCAGGACGGCGCTACCCTCACCGAGATCCCCGGATTCGCCGACGTCGGCGCCCTGCTGCAGGGCCCGAACTGGGAAGCCGCGGCGAAGGCGGCCAACGGCGCAACGCATGCCCTTGACGGCGCTGACCTTGCCGCCGTCGTCCCCTCCCCCGGCAAGATCATCTGCGTGGGGCACAACTACCGCAACCACATCAAGGAGATGGGCCGGGAAGTCCCGGAGTACCCCACTCTGTTCGCCAAGTACGCCGAATCCCTGATCGGCCCCAACGACGACCTGGCCCTGCCGCAGGAATCGGACACCGTGGACTGGGAAGCCGAACTCGCCGTCGTGATCGGCAAGACCGGTCGCCGCATCGCCGAGGCGGATGCCGCGGACCACATCGCCGGTTATGCCGTACTGAACGACGTCAGCATGCGCGACTACCAGTTCCGCACTATCCAGTGGCTGCAGGGCAAGACCTGGGAGAAGTCCACCCCGTTCGGCCCCGCCCTGGTTACTAAGGACGAGTTCACCCCCGGCCCGCTGATGACCTCCGCCGTGGACGGTGACGTCCAGCAGTCCACCCCCACCTCGGACCTGGTGTTCACCCCGGAATTCCTCGTCTCCTACATCTCCACCATCATCACGCTGAACCCCGGTGACGTGATCGCCACCGGCACCCCGGGCGGCGTGGGCCACGCCCAGGACCCCAAGCGGTACCTGCAGGAAGGCCAGGTCCTGGTGACGACCATCGAGGGCCTGGGCCAGCTGAAGAACCGCGTCATCAAGGAAGCCTGATGGTTGCCCGCCACGACCAGGCCACCGACCCGGTGCTCCTGCAGTCCCTGCTGCAGGCGCGCCGGGGCACGGCGTTCTTCGCCCGCAAGCTCAACGAGCTTTCCGACGCGGAGCTCGACGGCGGCAGCCTCCTTCCCGGCTGGACGCGCCGGCACGTTGTGGCACACGTGGGCTACAACGCCCGCGCCATCGCCCGGCTGATCGAATGGGCCGCCACTGGTGTGGAGACCCCGATGTACTCCTCCCCGGAGGCGCGGAACCACGAAATCGAGTTCGGCGCCACCCTCTCCCCCATCGCCCTGCGGCACCTCTTCGACCACTCGGCCGTGCACCTGAACGTCGAATGGCGCGACCTGCCCGCTGACGCGTGGCGCCACTTGGTCAAGACGGCCCAGGGCCGGGTTGTTCCGGCCGAGGAAACTGTCTGGATGCGCACCCGCGAGGTCTGGCTCCACGCGGTCGACCTGGACAACGGTGCCACTTTCAGCGATGTTCCCGCAGCCGTCCTGGAACGGCTCCTCGCTGACATCACCGGCGCCTGGCACACCCGCGGCACCGATACCGGACTGGCCATCCGGGTGGAGGGCACTGCCGTGGCGTTCGGCGACACGAGTGCAGCGAACCCGACGATCATCACCGGGCCGCTGGCCGCCGTCGTTCAGTGGGCAGCGGGCAGAGGCTCAGGCGGTGTGACAGTGGAAGGCTCCGGCGCCAACGGTGCGGTCCCGGTTGCCCCACAGTGGATCTAGACGCCAGCGCTGACAAGGGCGGCCAGCGAGATTCGCTGGCCGCCATTGCTATGCCTGGTGGAAGGAATTCCGCCTACAGCCGGGTGTCGAAGGATCCGCAGAACACGTTGTCGTTGAACGTGCCCTGGAACCGGGACTTGCCCTGGATCTTGTCGATGGTGGCCCGGATGGCTTCCCGGGATCCGGCGTGGGCGTGGATCGCGGTCTTGACCATGGGGACATCAATCAGGTGGTTGGGCTGGTTGAGCGAGACAAACACCGTGGGCACCTCGGTGACGTACCACGGGATTTCCGCGGCCATGGGCGAGGACCACTTGATTCGGATGGCCGCCTCCTGGGCAAAGCCCTTCACATTGGCGAATACCAACGCGGCATCGTACCTGTCCGCGTAATCGCCGGTGGCTTCCTCGGACAGGACCCTCATGAAGTTCATGCCGGTCTCCCCTGCTGCTTCCCGCTGCTCTGCTGTCTTGAAGACATGCACCTCAAAGCCGGCGGCCTCAAGCTCTTCCTTGACCGTGTCCAGGTAAGCGAGCGGGTCAGCCCGGGTGAAGTCGGCGCCGCCGGAAATGCCGTACAGGCGGATCCGGCGGTGGGTTTCCGGAGTGATGGGCAGGTTGCCAGCAGTGTCCTTGACCAGGGTGACGGTCTTGTCTGCGATGTCCGCCGCAATGGCGCGGTGCGCTTCGCTGCCAATCACGGCAAGAGCTTCAGGAGCCGGGACCAGATCCGATGCGGGCTTGCGGTGCAGCCCCAGGGAAGCCTTCAGCCCGAGAATCCTGCGCAGGGCGTCATGCAGGCGCTGATCGGTAATGACACCGGATTTGTAGCCGTCCAGCATGTATTGGAAATCCTCGGCGGGGTTGCGGAAGAACAGGAACATGTCGCAGCCTGCGGCGATGGTGGCCGGCACCAGGTCCTTGCGCTTCATGGCCTGCGTGAGGCCCACCATCTGCGAGGCGTCCGTCAGCACCAGGCCGTTGAAGCCGAGTTCGCCGCGGAGCAGGTCCTGCAGCAGCTCCGGCGCGAGCGTCGCGGGGCGGATGTCCGCATCGGCCAGGCCTGGCCGGAAATGCCGGGACAGTTCCGGCGCCCCGATGTGCCCCACCATGATGGACTGCACGCCGTGGCCGATCATCTCGCGGTACACGTGCCCGTAGGTGCGGTTCCACTCTTTATAGCTGAAGGTGTTGTAGGAGGTGACCACGTGCTGGTCGCGCTCGTCCACGCCGTCTCCGGGGAAGTGCTTCATGGCGCACACCGTGGGCGACTCGCTGATGCCGTCGAAGTACTCCTTGGCCCGCTCCACCACGATCTCCGGGGTGTTGCCGAAGGACCGGGTGGAGATGACCGTGTTCCGCCAGTTGTAGTGGATGTCCACGATCGGGGCGAAGGCCCAGTTGCAGCCCAGCGCCGCAGTTTCCACACCGGCCACCTGTCCCATCTGGCGGGCTATGCCCTTGTCCGGATGCGAGCCGGCCTGCAGGTGCGTGGACACAAACGTCCCGTCGTCGCAGCTTCCGGCTCCTCCCATTTCCGGGTTGGACGCCACCAGCAGCGGAATGCGGGTCTTGGACTGCGCATAGCGGATGTGCTCCTGCACCGCGGCCGAGGGCCCGGGCCGGTAGCGCATGCCGCCCACGTGGAAGTTCTCCAGCACGCCGTCGAGGTACTCCGGGGAGTAGTCGTTGTTGTGGTTGATGAACAGCTGGCCGATCTTCTCCTCAAGGCTCATCCCGGCAAGGGTGGACTCCACCCAGGCGACCGCGTCGCCGTCGAGATTAAACGGCGCAACCTTGAGGTCGACGGCGAACTGCCGCGGGCGGGTGCCTGTGGCACCGGCAGTGCCGGCAACGTCAGCAGGACGTCCGACGGCGGCAATCCCGGCGAGTGCCTCCCGCACCACCTGCTGCACGGGAGAGGCGATGTCGACGACCACCCCGGCTTCGTCAGCGCCGAGCGGTTCCAGCGTGGCGAGCTGGGACTCCAAGAGGGCGGGCGGCATAAAGTGCCCGGTCCGCCCTTCGGTGCGTGCCCGCAAAACCTCTTTGCTGCCGTGCAGGTGCAGGAAGATGGTGTCCGGCGCCTGGGCCCGGATGGCGTCACGGTAACTGCGGCGCAGCGCGGAGCATGCCAGCACCAGGCCGCCCTCGCCGGCGCTGGCGAGTTCGGTGCCCACAGTGGTGAGCCAGGGCCAGCGGTCCTCGTCCGTCAGGGGTGTGCCGGCGGCCATCTTGGCGACGTTCTCCACGGGGTGGAGGGAATCGCCGTCCAGGAACGGGACGCCGAGTTCCCGCGCCACGAGGTCGCCGATGGTGGTCTTGCCGCAGCCGGACACGCCCATCACGATGATGCGGAGCTTGGGCTTGGCTGTGTCGGGTTGGGGGGTGTTCACCAGTCGTGGACCGTTCCGTCGATGAGGCGGTTGTAGGGCAGGTAGGCCTGCTGGTAGGG
>NZ_VHIJ01000084.1:0-11372 GCF_006680095.1 Pseudarthrobacter sp. B4EP4b
ATGATCCCCGCAGCACTGCTGGTTGCGCCGGGGTTCGTGGGCCCGGAAGCCCCTGCCCCCGCCCCGCCGCCGCCGGAGTGGCAGCAGGCCCCCGCCACTCTCTCCGCCGCGGGCGGACTTGCCCCGCTGGACGCATCGGCCGGCATCCCGGCCGCGGCCAGCGTCACCGCTCAAGTGGAGCCGCTGCTGAAGGCCGACGGCGGCGGGAACTTTACGGGGCTGGTACAGGATGCACTCACCGGGCAGGTCCTCTTTGACCGCGGCGGTTCGGAGAGCCGCGTGCCGGCCTCCAACCTGAAACTGCTGACCGCGGTGGCGGCCTTGCGCTCGCTGGGCCCGGAGCACCGCTTCACCACGTCCGTGGTGCAAGGCCCGGCTGCCGGTCAGGTGGTGCTGGTGGGCGGCGGCGACGTCCTCCTCGGCGCCGGGGAGTCGAACGCGGACGGGACGATGGGCCACGCCGGCCTGGCGACGCTGGCTGCGCAAACTGTGGAAGCGCTGAAAGCTGCCGGCACAACAGGTGAGCTCCAAGTGCTGGTGGATGATTCCCTGTTCACCGGCCCGGCCCTTAACCCCGCCTGGGAAAGCGGGGACGTTGCTGCCGGGGAAGTGGCGCCCGTCTACCCGCTGGCGCTGAACTCAGCGCGCTACGATCCCGCCGTCACCACCGGCCCGCGCCCGCAGGATTCGGCCGTCACGGTGGCGGACGAATTCGCGGCCCGGCTGCGGACGGCAGGCGCGGCCGCGGGACTAACTGTGGCAGCCGCCGTCGAGCGTTCCCCCCGTTTAGCACCAACAGCCGGGGAGCCGGGGGAAAGAGCGGTCCTCGCGGAGGCGCAGTCTGCCACGGTGGCCGAACAGGTGGACCTGATGCTGCAGGCCTCGGACAACTACCTTGCCGAAGTCTTGGGCCGGATGGCTTCGGTAGCCGCAGGGGGACCGGGCAGCAACGACGGCGCCACGGCTGCCGTCCGCGCGCAGCTCACCGACGCCGGAATCGACGTTGACGGCATCCGGCTCGTGGATGTGTGCGGGCTCGCGATGGGCAACCAGGTGTCAGCACGCCAGTTCACCGAGGTGGTGCGGGCTATCGCCGCCGGCACGGACAGCCGCCTGCGCGCGGCGCTGGACGGCTTCCCCGTGGCAGGCCTCACCGGTACGTTGGACGCACGCTACGGCGAAGACTCAACCGCCCGCGGCGCAGGGCTGGTCCGCGCCAAGACCGGGACACTGAACACGGTGCTGGCGCTGAGCGGCTACGTGGTGGACGCCGACGGCCGCCTCCTGGTCTTCTCCTTCATCGGCAACGGGCTCACGCCCGGCGCCGCCGGCAACAAGGTGGCGTTGGACCGGGCTGCCACGGCGCTCGCGGGCTGCGGCTGCAGGTAGCACCCCGCGAGTCTGCAGGAGCGGCCCCGCCCCGCTCAACCGTTGCTGGCCGGGGCCGCTCATGCGGGGCCGGGCCGTCCGTGCAGAAAGGGCGCTGCTTTGGTTCGCCGGTGAGCGAACTTAAGGACTATCCACAGGGTGCTGTGTTCTGATGGGACTTATGGAGTCCACTACAGGTGATTCGTCAGCACAAACGTTGGCCAGCCAGGCCTCGTCCCTGATCAACTGGGACCTTGCCGCCTCCACCGCGGCGCGGCTGGCTCCGGCCGGCCCGGTCCTGAACCAGGCCGCCATCGGTGACGCCGTGGACAGCCTCCGCCGGCTCGCCGACGCTTCGGTGGAGCATGTCCACGAGATCACGGGCCTGGAAGCGGCACGGAACCTGCGGGATTCCACCGTGCTGGTGGTGGACCGTGCTTCCTGGGCCAAGGCCAACACCCAAAGCTTCGCCGTGATGCTGAAGCCCGCCATGGAAAAGATGCTCGAAAGCAGGCGCGCTTCCCTGAGCCCTGCCGCCGCGAGTGTCAGCGGCGCCATCACCGGCAGCCAGTTGGGTGCCGTCCTGGCCTTCCTGTCCAGCAAGGTCCTGGGCCAATACGATCCCTTTGCGGCGCTCGCCGAGGGTTCCACCGCGCCGTCAGGGGGACGCCTGCTCCTGGTGGCTCCGAACATTGTTGCTGTGGAGCGGGAACTGAACGTCACCCCGGAGGATTTCCGCCTCTGGGTTTGCCTGCATGAGCAGACCCACCGGGTCCAGTTCGCGGCCGCGCCGTGGCTGCGGCACCACATGCTGGAGCAGATCGACGAACTCAGCGGCCACCTGCTGGGCAACGTGGATTCGCTGATGGAGCGCGCCACCGCCGCTGCCCGTTCACTGAAGGACCGTACGGCCGACGGAAACACTCCCGGCCGCGGCGCCATCCTGGACCTGCTGCAGGACCCCGAGGAGAAGGCCGCCATCTCGCACCTCACCGCGGTGATGAGCCTGCTTGAAGGCCACGCGAACGTGGTGATGGACGCCGTGGACGCCAGCATTGTCCCGTCGGTGAAGACCATCCGGCAGCGGTTCAACGACCGCGGCAAGGACCGCGGCGTGATCGAAAAGTTCATCCGCAGCTTGCTGGGCCTGGACGCCAAGATGCGCCAGTACTCCGACGGCGCCCGGTTCGTCCGCGCAGTGGTGGACGTCGCCGGAATGGAAGGCTTCAACCGGGTGTGGGAGTCGGCCGACCACCTGCCCACCGAGCCCGAAATCCACGATGCCAAGCTGTGGCTTGAGCGGATGGGACTCTGATTAACACCGTTCCCCACCCCGGCCAGCCAGCCCAGTCCAGCGATCCAGCCCAGCGCAGCGAACCAGCCCAGCGCAGCGAACCACCTCAGCAAACCGGGCGACGACGGCCCGGCCGGCTCGCGCCCGTCGTCGGCACTGCCCGCAAGATGCTCCAGGACGCCCTGGCCCGGGCCGGCTACCCCCGGCACCTCCTGGTGGCCTGCAGCGGGGGACCGGACTCCCTCGCCCTGGCAGCAGTGGCCGCTTACTTCGCCCGCCGCGGCCACGTCCGCGGCCACCCTGTCACGGTGGGTGCCGTGGTGGTGGACCACCAGTTGCAGGAAGGCTCCGCCCACGTGGCGGCCGAAACAGCCCGCGTCCTGCAGGAACTGGGCCTTGCCCCCGTGGACATCCGGACCGTGACCGTGGACGGGACGGGACTCGGCCCGGAAGCCGCCGCACGCGAAGCCCGGCACGCTGCGCTGGAAGCAGCCGCCCAGGACCAAGGTGCGGATGCCATCCTGCTGGGACACACGCTGGACGACCAGGCCGAACAGGTGCTCCTGGGCCTGGCCCGGGGTTCGGGCACCCGGTCGCTGGCCGGGATGAGGCCTGTCCGCGGCAAGCTGCTGCGGCCCTTCCTGGGACTCCGCCGGGCGGACACGGAGGAAATCTGCGCGGTCGAGGAACTGGACCCCTGGCACGATCCCAGCAACTCGGATCCGGCCTTCGCCCGTTCGCGAACCCGTGTGGAAGTGCTCCCTCACCTTGAGGAAAAGCTGGGGCCCGGCGTCGCTGAATCCCTGGCCCGGACGGCCTCCATCCTGCAGCTGGACGCCGACTACCTGGAGGATGTGGCGGAAAGCACCTTCGCCTCGCTCGTGGAGCGGAACGGCCTCGAACTCAGCCTTCCGGAGGACGCCTTGCGCGGCCTGGCTCCCGCCATCAGGTTCCGCGTCATCGCCAAGGCAGCGGCCGACGTCGGCGGGCAGCAGCCCAGCTACCAGCGCCTTTTGGCCGCGGAAGCGCTGCTGCGGCGGCAGGGTTCGGCCGGCCCGGTGGAGCTGCCCGGCGGCGTGAGCGTCTACAGGTTGTCGCTGGCGCAGCGGGAGGGATCGAAGGATGCCGGCGTTCCGGCGGCCCTGGGCAGCCCCGGCTCCGTTCCCCGCGGAGGCGCACGCTGTGGGAAGCTAGTATTCCGGTCTCAAAAACCGCCCGCAAAATAGTCGCACCCCCGCATCTACACAGGAGCCATTGGTGGATTCAAACGACGTCCAGGCAGACCTCAAGCACGTTCTCTACACCAAGGAGCAGATCCAGCAGCGGATCACCGAGCTCGCTGCGCAGATCGACAAGGACTACGAGGGCCGCGAGATCCTCCTGGTGGGCGTCCTCAAGGGTGCCGTGATGGTGATGGCTGACCTGGCGCGCGCACTCCACAGCCACATCTCCATGGACTGGATGGCTGTCTCCTCCTACGGCTCCGGCACCCAGTCCTCGGGAGTTGTCCGCATCCTGAAGGACCTGGACACGGACCTGATGGGCAAGGACGTGCTGATCGTCGAGGACATCATCGACTCCGGCCTCACGCTCTCCTGGTTGAAGACCAACCTGGAATCCCGCGGCACCGCTTCAGTGGAAATCTGCACCGCCTTCCGCAAGCCGACTGCTGCGAAGGTGGAGATCGACGTCAAGTACGTCGGGTACGACATCCCCAACGAATTCGTGGTGGGCTACGGCCTGGACTACGCCGAGAAGTACCGCAACCTGGACTTCGTGGGCACCCTCGCCCCGCACGTCTACGAGTAGGCTGAGCCGCCCGGGCCTTGCGTAAAAACATTGGCATCAAGGACGTGGCCCTGGCCGCAGGAGTATCTGTCACCACGGTCTCCCATGTCCTGAACGACGTTTCCTACGCCCGGGTCAGCGCCGAAACGCGGGACAAGGTCCGGTCCGCAGCCACGCAGCTGGGCTACGGGCCGAACCGCCTGGCGCAGGCACTGCGGAGCCGGCGCACCGGAATGCTGGGCCTGGTCAGCGAGGACATCGCCACCACGCCGCACGCGGGCCGCATCCTGTTGGGGGCCGATGATGCTGCCCGCGCCCGCGGGTACACCCTGATGGTCATCAACACCTCTGGCTCCGCGGGCCCGGCATCCCGGGAAGCGGACGTGGAGGCGCTCCTTGAGCGGCAGGTGGACGGCATCCTCTACGCCACGATGTACCACCGGACCGTGGACGTCCCGCCCAACCTTGGAAAGGTGCCGGCGGTCCTCGTTGATGCAGTCAGCACCGGCGAGCCATTCACCTCCGTAGTCCCGGACGAGTACGGCGGCGCACGCACCGCCGTCGAAACCCTGCTCGCCGCGGGCCACACGCGCATTGGCTTCATCAACAACACCGAGGACGTGCCCTCCACCCGCGGGCGGCTCCGCGGCTTCCGAGAAACCCTGGACCGGGCAGGGCTCGACGGCGGCGCGGCACCTGTGGAGGCAGCCTCGTCTGATGCGCAGGGCGGCTATGCGGCCGCCCGCCGCATCCTCCAGGGTGGCAACCCGCCGTCGGCCTTGTTCTGCTACAACGACCGGATGGCGATGGGAGCCTACCGGGCAGCTGCCGAGCTGGGCCTCTCCATCCCCGCGGACCTGTCCGTGCTGGGTTTTGACGACCAGGAACTGATCGCCGCCAACCTGCATCCCGGGCTTACCACCGTTGCATTGCCGCACTATGAGATTGGCGCCTGGGCCGCCGAACGGTTGATCGACACGGTGGAGGGGACGCAGCTGCCGGAGGCCGCCGTTCCTGAACCAGTGCTCCTTAACTGCCCGCTGGTAGCCCGCGGCTCAGTGGCCGCGCCCCGGATTTAGGCCCTATGCTCCTGTCCGGAGGCGTCGTGGCACCAGTACGCCCACAGGGAACTTTTGCCCCACACCATGCGTGATCTACTCCGGACGGTGTATAGCTAGAAGCTGACGCAGCACCATCACGCGCGCAGAGTACTCGCCGTGCAGCACTACCAGGAGGGACGGGGCCAGCCCCCGAACAGATGAAAGCTAAGAACTTCTTCAAGGGCCCGGGCATCTGGATCGTCGTTGTGATCGGGATGCTCCTGGTGGCCTTTGCAACGCTCGCTCCCGGCGGTGCAGCCCGGATCGACACAGATAAGGGCCTGGAACTGCTCTCCGGCAACAAGGTGGAGCAGGCAAAGATCTTCGACGGCGAAAACCGTGTTGACCTGGTGCTGAAGGACAACCTCCAGCTGGAAGGCCAGGACAAGGGCAAGAGCGTCCAGTTCTTCTTTGTGGATGCCCGTGCCCAGGACGTGGTCAAAGCCGTCACCGACGCCAAGCCGAGCGAGGGCTACACGGACCAGCCGATCGAAAGCAACTGGTTCTCCGGCCTGCTCTCGCTGCTGATCCCGGTCATCCTGCTTGGTGCCCTGTTCTGGTTCCTGATGACCCGGATGCAGGGCGGCGGCTCCAAGATCATGCAGTTCGGCAAGTCCAAGGCCAAGATGGTCAGCAAGGACATGCCGCAGGTGACGTTCGCCGACGTGGCCGGCTCCGACGAAGCTGTCGAGGAACTGCAGGAGATCAAGGAATTCCTGCAGGAACCGGCCAAGTTCCAGGCTGTTGGCGCCAAGATCCCCAAGGGCGTGCTGCTGTACGGCCCGCCAGGTACCGGTAAGACCCTCCTGGCCCGCGCCGTCGCCGGTGAGGCCGGCGTCCCCTTCTTCTCCATCTCCGGCTCGGACTTCGTGGAAATGTTCGTTGGCGTGGGTGCCTCCCGCGTCCGCGACCTCTTCGAACAGGCCAAGGCCAACTCGCCCGCCATCATCTTCGTGGACGAGATCGACGCCGTCGGCCGCCACCGCGGTGCCGGCATTGGCGGCGGCAACGACGAACGCGAGCAGACCCTCAACCAGCTGCTGGTGGAGATGGACGGCTTCGACGTCAAAACCAACGTCATCCTCATCGCCGCGACCAACCGCCCGGACGTCCTGGACCCCGCACTGCTGCGGCCGGGCCGTTTCGACCGCCAGATCGGCGTGGAAGCACCGGACATGATCGGCCGCGACCAGATCCTCCAGGTGCACGCCAAGGGCAAGCCCATGGCACCCGCCGTGGACCTCAAGGCCGTTGCCAAGAAAACGCCCGGCTACACCGGTGCGGACCTCGCCAACGTCCTGAACGAGGCGGCACTGCTGACCGCGCGCTCCAATGCCAACCTGATTGATGACCGCGCCCTGGACGAGGCCATCGACCGTGTGATGGCCGGCCCGCAGAAGCGCAGCCGCGTGATGAAGGAGCACGAGCGCAAGATCACCGCCTACCACGAAGGCGGCCACGCCCTGGTGGCGGCCGCACTGCGGAACTCCGCCCCGGTCACCAAGATCACCATCCTTCCCCGCGGCCGTGCCCTCGGCTACACCATGGTGGTCCCGGACAACGACAAGTACTCCGTGACCCGCAACGAGCTCCTGGACCAGATGGCCTACGCCATGGGTGGCCGCGTGGCCGAGGAAATTGTCTTCCACGATCCCTCCACCGGCGCCTCGAACGACATCGAGAAGGCCACCGGCACCGCCCGCAAGATGGTCACCGAGTACGGCATGAGCGAACGCGTCGGCGCCGTCCGGCTGGGCCAGGGCGGCGGCGAGCCGTTCCTGGGCCGCGACGCCGGCCACGAGCGCAACTACTCGGACCAGATCGCCTACGTGGTGGATGAGGAAGTGCGCCGGCTGATCGACCAGGCCCATGACGAGGCCTACGCCATCCTCACCGAGAACCGCGACGTCCTGGACCGCCTGGCACTCGAGCTGCTGGAACGCGAAACGCTGAACCAGGCCGAGATCGCCGACATCTTCCGTGACATCCGCAAGCGCGACTTCCGCGAGGTGTGGCTGTCCAAGGAGACCCGTCCGGTGCAGAAAGCCGGTCCGGTGGAGTCCCGCCGGGAGCAGGCTGAGCGTGAAGCCCAGGAGGAAGCCAAGCAGGCCCGCCTGGACGAGCCGCTGGACGCCCAGCCGCCGCATCCGCAGGGTGTTCCGGAAGACGCCCCGTTCCAGGGAGGCATCCCCGACTCGGGGCCTGACGCCCTTCGCGGCTAAGCTTTCATACGTGACCCACTTCGACGACGACGACGTTCCCGCCTCCGCCGGCTATCCGGCGGAGGGCGGCGCCCACCATTCAAAGCACCAGAAGGTGGACCGGCCGCGCATTGAGGCTGCCGTCCGCGAGATCCTCCTTGCTATCGGGGAAGACCCGGACCGCGGCGGCCTCGTGGACACCCCCAAGCGGGTGGCCAAGGCTTATGCCGAGGTGTTTGCCGGGCTGCACCACGACCCCGCCGACGTCCTGTCCACCACCTTCGACCTGGACCATGAAGAACTGGTGCTGGTCAAGGACATCCCGTTCTACTCCACCTGTGAGCACCACTTGGTGCCGTTCCACGGTGTGGCCCACGTGGGCTACATTCCCTCGCATGAGGGCAAGGTGACCGGGCTGAGCAAGCTGGCCCGGCTCGTGGATATCTACGCCCGCCGTCCCCAGGTGCAGGAACGCCTCACCACGGAGATTGTTGAAGCGATGGTCCGCCACCTCAAGCCGCGTGGCGCCATCGTCGTTGTTGAATGCGAACACATGTGCATGTCCATGCGCGGTATCCGCAAGCCCGGAGCAAAGACCGTCACCAGTGCGGTCCGCGGGCAGCTTCATGACCCGGCCACCCGCGCCGAAGCCATGAGCCTCATCCTCGGAAGGTAATCAACACACCATGGATTCACTCGCTGCAGCGCCGGGAACCGGCCCCGCAACCTCACCCTTGCCCGTCCTGCGCAAACCGCGCCCGGCAGCCCGCTTCGAAGACCTGCCCACAGACCGCACGCTCGTCATGGGCATTGTGAACGTTACGCCGGACTCCTTCAGCGACGGCGGCCAGCACGGCACGGCCGATTCCGCCATCGCCGCCGGACTGCGCATGTTCTACGCGGGAGCGGACATCATCGACGTCGGCGGCGAATCCACACGCCCCGGCGCGGAAGACGTCAGCCCCGAGGAAGAACAGCGGCGCGTGATTCCCGTGATCGAGGCTCTGGTCAAGGCCGGCGCCCTGGTCAGCATCGACACCATCCACGCCTCCACTGCCGCCGCCGCACTCAACGCCGGAGCTGCCATCATCAATGACGTCTCCGGGCTCACCATGGAACCCGAAATGGCCGAGCTCGCGGCATCCTCCAAGGCCCCGTACATCCTCACGCACCGCCGCGGCGACGCCCGCACCATGAACTCCCTCGCGGAGTACAAGGACGTGGCCGCTGAAGTGGTGGCCGAACTGGCCGGCGTCCGGGACAAGCTTTATGCCGCGGGCGTCCGCCCGGAGCAGATCATCATCGATCCGGGCCTGGGGTTCGCCAAGAACGATGCCCAGAACTGGGAACTGCTGCAGAACCTGGACCAGTTGGACAGCCTGGGCCACAAGGTCCTGGTGGGTGCGTCCCGCAAGCGGTTCCTCGGCACCCTCCTGACCGTTGCCGGCAAGACCGCCGCGCCGCAGGAACGCGATGACGCCACCGCAGCCATCACCGCCATCAGTGCCTACCGGGGCGCCTGGGCAGTGCGCGTGCACGACGTCGGCCCCAGCCTGGACGCCGTGAAGGTTGCCGCGCGCATGGCCGCCCCAAGAACCAGCCAGTAGGCCCAGCCATGGACAGGATTACGCTGACCGGGGTCACCGCCGTCGGCCATCACGGAGTCTTTGATTTTGAACGCCGTGAAGGCCAGCCGTTCATGGTGGACGCGGTGCTCCACCTGGACTTCGCCAAGGCCGCGGAATCGGACGACGTCCGGGACACCGCGCACTACGGCGAGGTTGCGCAGCGTATTACTGAGTGGATTTCCGGCGAACCGCTGAACCTGATCGAGGCGCTTGCCGTGCGGATCGCGGACAGCCTGCTCAGCGAATTCCGGCTTGAGGCCGTGGACATCACCGTGCATAAACCGCAGGCACCCATCGAGGTTCCCTTCGGCGACGTGGCGGTCAGCGTCCACCGGGAGAGACCAGCGCAGGGGGAAGCCGCATGAACTCCGTGTATTCCAAGGTGGTGCTTGCCCTGGGCAGCAACCTTGGTGAACGCAACGAGACCCTGACCGAAGCCGTCGCGGACCTGGTGGACCCGCCCGAGGTCCGCCTCCTCGCGGTTTCGCCCATTGTGCAGACCAAAGCCGTGGGCGGTCCGCCGAACCAGCCGGACTTCCTGAACATGGTCATCACCGTCGAAATCAGCCTCACCCCGGAGGAGCTGCTGGAACACTGCCAGTCAGTGGAAAACAAGCACCACCGCGTTCGGGAGGTGCGCTGGGGGCCGCGGACGCTCGACGTCGACATCATTACGTACGGCGATCTGCGCAGCGATGACCCTGTCCTCACCCTGCCGCATCCGCGCGCGGCGAGCCGCGCCTTCGTCCTGTACCCTTGGTCCCTGATCGAGCCCGCAGCCACGCTGAACGGTGAACGCATCAGCGTCCTTGCCGCCCGGGCTGATGATTTTGGCGACCTTGCCCTGTTCGACGGCTTCGGCGACTTCGACGGCCTGCCCACGGCAGGAGCTGTGGAGGAGCGATGAAACCCCTCAATCCGCTGCGCCTGATGCTGATCTGCGTCATCCTGGCGGTGGCGGGCTGGTCGGCCACGGTGGTGACCAGCCGCTACGGCATGGCCACTCCCGTCCTGCCGGCCACTGCGCTGGCCACCATGGGCGTGATTGTGGCCATCACCCTGATCCTTGGCATCAGGATCCTGCGGTGGCGCAACAGCAACAAACCCAACAGCTCCAAGAAAAAGACACTGCTCGATCCGCTCCTCGCGGCCCGGACCCTGGTTCTCGCGCAGGCCTGCGCTTATGCGGGGACGGTCCTGCTGGGCTGGCACGTGGGAATCTTCCTGGACCAGCTGCGGATCTGGAGCCTGCGCAGCAACCAGGGCATTACCTGGCTGGCGCTGGCGATGGCGGGCGGCGGACTGGTGATGATCGTGGTTGGCTTCCTTGTGGAGCGGTTCTGCAAGATCCCGCCGGAGGATGGCGATACCAACGGCACAGACGGTAAGACGGGCCGATCGGTACGCGGCGAAGCCACAGGGGAAGGCGAATATGCATACCGGGGCGATTGACCCGCCGGGAATCAGCTGGCAGCGCGTATCACCAAAGTACGTCACCGTCCGGCTGGTGGAGTGGGCGCTGGCGAACCTCATTACTGTGCTCCTGCTGTCCCTGCCCCTGGTGTTTGTGCTGCTTGGTGTGTGGGCGTGGCCGCCGCTGTGGCTTGCCGTCACCGTGCCCGCCGTGGCGCTGGTGCTGGCGCTGTGGAGGCTGGTGCTGATCCCGCGGCAGGTCCGCGCCATCGGCTACGCGGAACGGGATGACGACCTCCTCATCAGGACCGGGATCTTTTTCCAGCGCACCATGGCCGTCCCCTACGGCCGCATGCAATACGTGGACATCGGCGTGGGTCCGGTTGAGCGCGGGCTGGGCCTGTGCACCCTGAAACTTCACACCGCCTCGCCGGGGACCCGGGCACACATCCCCGGGCTGCCCGCGGCGGAAGGGGCACGGCTCCGTGAACAGCTCGCCGCGCGGGGCGAAGCCAGGCTGGCTGGACTGTGACGGCAGAGGGACCGCGGCCCGAGCCCGGCGCCCCCAGCACAGCCCCCG
>NZ_VHIJ01000085.1:0-991 GCF_006680095.1 Pseudarthrobacter sp. B4EP4b
TACCCGAACTGGAACGACTGCGGCGGGAGAACGAACGCTTGCGGGCGGAAGTGGCTTACCTGGGAAAATTGCGGGCCTTGAGGGCGCAGGAACGACGGTGAAGGTTCAAGCCCTCATCGCCCTCAAGGCTGATTTTCCCCTCCCGATACTTCTTCAGATCACGGGTATTGCCAGGTCAACATTCTTCTACCACCAGGCCCGCCTCCAAGCTCCCGACCCCCGGGAGGAACTCAAGGCCAAAGTCATAGAGATATTCGAGAAGAACCACGGCCGGTACGGGCACAGACGTGTTCATACCGAACTGGTCAAGCAAGGGTGGACGATCGCCAAGAAGACGGTGCTGAAGCTGATGCGTTCTTTGCGGCTCGTCTGCAAAGTCCGGCGGAAGAAACGTTACAGCTCCTACAAGGGTGATCAGGGAAAGGTTGCCCCGAACGTCCTGAATCGGGAGTTTGAGGCCGATGGGCCCAACCGGAAGTGGGTGACGGACGTGACGGAATTCAGCGTCGGCGACCGGAAGCTTTACCTCTCACCGATCATGGATCTCTTCGATCGGCAGATCATCGCCTACTCCGTTGGCTTGTCACCAAACCTGGAGCTAACAAACACCTCGCTTCGGGAGGCGCTGAACATCCTTCAACCCGGGCAAACCGTGCTGGTGCACTCAGATCAGGGCTTCCAGTACCAGCACGTCTCATGGCGGAACCTGCTCAAGAAAGCCGGCGCAGTTCAGTCCATGTCGCGCAAAGGCAACTGCTACGACAACGCCGTGATGGAAAACTTTTTCGGACACCTCAAGGAAGAATTGTTCCACCACGTCCGATTTATCAACACCGACGCACTGGCCGCAGCACTTCACGAGTACATCCACTGGTACAACACCGAAAGAATCTCAACAAGGCTCAAGGGCCTGAGCCCGGTGCAATACCGTGCTCAGGCCCTTGCAGTTTAGGCTCTTACTAAGCCAGTCCAACTTTCGGGGACCAGTTCA
>NZ_VHIJ01000086.1:0-5992 GCF_006680095.1 Pseudarthrobacter sp. B4EP4b
GGCTGAGCTTGCGAAGTTAGGGGGCGGGTGGGGATCACAGCGGGATGTTCCCGTGCTTCTTGGTGGGGAGGCTCGCGCGTTTGTCGCGGAGCGCGCGCAGGCCCTTGATGATCTGGGTCCGGGTTTCGGAGGGGGCGATGACGGCGTCAACATAGCCAAGCTGGGCTGCCTGGTACGGGTTCAGCAGCTCTTCCTCGTACTGGCGGATGACCTCGGCGCGCCGGGCTTCGACGTCTCCGCCGGCCTCGGCAACGGACGCCAGATCGCGGCGGTAGAGGATGTTGACGGCACCCTGGGCGCCCATCACGCCGATCTGCGCGGTGGGCCAGGCGAGGTTCAGGTCTGCGCCCAGTTTCTTGGAACCCATCACAATGTAGGCGCCGCCGTAGGCCTTGCGGGTGATCACGGTGAGCTTGGGGACGGTGGCCTCGGCGTAGGCGTACAGGAGTTTGGCACCGCGGCGGATGATGCCCTGGAACTCCTGGTCCTTGCCGGGCAGGAAGCCGGGAACGTCCACCAGGGTGATGATGGGGATGTTGAAGGCATCGCAGTGGCGAACAAAGCGCGCAGCCTTTTCGGACGCGGCGATGTCCAGGGTCCCGGCGAACTGCAGGGGCTGGTTGGCCACGATGCCCACCGTGTGGCCCTCCACCCGGCCGTAGCCGATCATCACGTTGGGGGCGTACAGGGACTGCATCTCCAGGAAGTGGCCGTCGTCCACGATCTGCTCCACCACGCTGCGCATGTCATAGGGCTGGTTGGCCGAATCCGGGATGAGCGTGTCCAGGGCAAGGTCGTCGTCGTCGAGCTCCAACTCCTGCTGGTGCTCCAGGACAGGTGCCTCGGAAAGGTTGTTTGACGGCAGGAAGTCCAGCAGTTCGCGGACGAACTCGATGGCATCGGCTTCGTCCGAGGCCAGGTAGGTGGACGTGCCGGTGGTGGCATTGTGCTGGCGGGCACCGCCAAGCGTCTCCATGTCCACGTCCTCGCCGGTGACCGTCTTGATGACGTCCGGGCCGGTGATGAACATGTGCGAGGTCTTGTCCACCATCACCACGTAGTCGGTGAGGGCGGGGGAGTAGGCGGCGCCGCCGGCAGAAGGGCCCATGATCAGGGAAATCTGCGGGACCACGCCTGAGGCGTGGACGTTGTTGCGGAAGATGTCGGCGAACATGGCCAGTGAGGCGACACCCTCCTGGATACGTGCGCCGCCGCCGTCCAGGATGCCCACCACGGGGCAGCCGTTGCGGATCGCGAACTCCTGGACCTTGACGATCTTCTCGCCGTTGACCTGGCTCAGGGAGCCGCCGTAGACGGAGAAGTCCTGGCTGTAGACCGCCACGGGACGGCCGTCCACGGTGCCGTAACCCGAAACCAGGCCGTCACCAAGGGGTTTCTTCTTCTCCATGCCGAACGCCGTGGATCGGTGGACCGCCAGGGCGTCGAACTCAACAAACGAGTCTTCGTCCAGCAGGAGGCTGATGCGCTCGCGGGCGGTGTTCTTGCCGCGGGCGTGCTGCTTCTCGATAGCTTCAGGGCCGGAGGGCTGTTCGGCACGGGCCTGGCGGTCGCGGAAATCGGCGATCTTTCCCGCTGTCGTTGTCAGATCGTGGCTCATCAAATATCTCCGGCTCTGTAGCAGATTGGTCCAGTGGCGCTGTTGTTGCTGGCTGGTCTGTTGCGGGAGTTAAGTAGCATCCACACAAAAAACGAACCCTGCTGGCTAGTCTAGTGACGCTTCTGGCGGCGGCTGCTGTAGAAAACCTACAATTTTCTGCCGTGCCGCAGCCCGCCGCGATAAGTTACTCACCGGTAACATAAGTGGGTTAGAGTGACTCCATGACTTTGAGCAACGACGCTTCGGACTCTCCGGCAAGCCCCTACCAAGCCAGCGGATCCCTGCGGGGACGCACTGTTTTGATTTCCGGTGGAAGCCGGGGAATCGGGCTCGCCATCGCGGTGCGCGCCGCGCAGGACGGTGCCAACATCGTGCTGATGGCCAAGACCGGCGAGCCGCACCCCAAGCTTGCCGGCACGGTCTACACCGCCGCAGAAGAGCTGGTGGCTGCCGGCGGCCAGGCGCTTCCCCTGGTGGGTGACGTCCGGAACGACGACGACGTGGCGCGCGCTGTCTCAGCTGCCGTGGACCGCTTCGGCGGCATCGACGTCGTTATTAACAATGCTTCCGCCATCGACCTGTCCCGCACTGATGCGGTGGACATGAAAAGGTACGACCTCATGCAGGACATCAATGTCCGCGGGACGTTCCTGCTGTCCAAGCTGGCCCTGCCCACCCTGCGCGCCTCCGGCGCCGGGCAGATCCTGACCCTCTCGCCGCCGCTGAACCTTGACCCGCACTGGGCCGGCAAGCACCTGGCCTACACCATGGCCAAATACGGAATGAGCCTGACTACGTTGGGGCTGGCGGAAGAGCTGAAGGCGGATGGAATCCGGGTCAACTCACTGTGGCCCTGCACCTTGATCGACACCGCGGCAATCCGGAACATGCCCCACGGCGACCAGATGGTCCAGGCGGCGCGCGGGCCACAGATCATGGCTGATGCCGCCCACGCTGTCCTCACCGGCGCCAACCTCGCGGCCGGCGGCGCGGCCAGCGGCAATTTCTACACGGATGAGGAAGTCCTGGCGGCGGCAGGAGTATCGGACTTCCGTCCCTACAGCCTGGGTGCCCCGGAGGACCGGCTCGTAGCGGACATCTTCCTGTAGGGCGGGAACGGGCGCGGGCCGGCACAGGTTGGCTCTGTAGGATTTAGCTATGGATGACGCACACACCCCCGGTACGCCCCTGAACCGGAGGGACCTGGCGGACGAGCGCTTCCTGTCCGCCACCGGCATCCCCCGGCTTGACGTGGTGGACTCCACCGGATCCACCAACGCCGACCTCCTCCGGTCTGTCACCGTTGAGCCTGCAGCCTGGCCAGACCTCTCCGTGCTCACCGCTGAGTACCAGACGGCTGCGCGGGGCCGGCTCGACAGGCACTGGGAAGCCCCGCCCCTGAGCTCCATCTCGGTTTCGGTGGTCCTTCGCCCGGCCAACGCCGAAGGCCGCCCGCTGCCCACGCAAAGCTACTCCTGGTTGTCGCTGATCGCGGCACTCGCGCTCCGTGAAACACTCCTCGAATCAGCCGGTGTCCCCGCCGAACTCAAATGGCCCAACGATGTCCTGGTCAGGGGGAAGAAGATCGCCGGCATCCTGGCCCAACTGGGACCCATGGTGGACGGCTCCGTGCCGCCGGTCATCCTGGGCACAGGCCTCAACGTCACACTTACCGCCAGTGAACTGCCTGTTCCCACCGCCACCTCGGTGGTGCTGGAGGGCGCCCGGACGGCGGACCGGACAGTGCTCCTGAAAAGCTACCTGTCAAACTTCTCCGTGCTCTACCGCAGCTTCTGCAATGCCGACGGCGACCCGGCGGCAGGGATGGCGGGCGGGCCGTCCCTGCACAAGCGGGTAGAGGCAGTGATGGTCACCTTGGGCAAGCAGGTCCGGGCGCAGCTTCCGGGGGATCACGAGATCATCGGCCACGCATCCAGGCTTGACGAATACGGTTCCCTGCTGGTGGTTGACCGGGACGCGCGTGAACACGTGGTCACCGCCGGGGACGTGGTGCATCTGCGGCCGTGGACTTCCCCCGACGCTTCCGGCCAAGGCGGTTATGCGTAAAGACCTCCTGCCGGGCGAGCAGGTCATTGTGACCACCCGCCCGCAGCCGCGGCGGCTCGCCGGCGCCGGGGTTGCGTTTATCCTCGCGCCGGCGGTTGCGGCCTTTTGTTCCGCCTGGCTGATCCGCGGCGGGGCAGCGCGGGCCGTGCCCGCGCTCTCCGGCCGCTGGACACCGTGGCTGGTGGGCGGCTGCGTCCTTGCCGCAGCCGCGGTGTGGCTGGGGTTCTGCCTGCCCCGGCTGCTGCGCTGGCAAAGCACCCGGTACACGCTCACCAGCAGGAGGCTGGTGGCCAGGTCCGGTATGTGGAAGCGGCGTGACCAGCAGGTGAACCTGGCCTCGGTCCGCAACCTCACTGTCCATGAATCGGTCCTGCAACGCCTCTTCCGCTCGGGGAATATATCCTTGGAAGCCGGATATCAGTCAGTGGTGACGTTCCCGGACGTGCCGGAGGTAGCCAGGTTCCGGGACTTCATCCTCGATGCCATCGAGGACCTGCCGGACGGGCAGGATGTCCAGCCCGACGGGTCAACGGATGACCCTGACGAAGCTTTGCCGTGGGAAATGAGAGAAGGTGGACGGGATGAACGATGAGGACCAGCAGGAACGCGTCGGGTCCGTCGCGCCCGCTCCGGAGGCGGACGCCCATCCTCCCACCGGCACCATGTCCGCCGAGCGGCTGGCCATGAAAGCCCTCGAGGCCCGGCTCCTGGGCGGGGAACGCAAGCTCCGCCGTCGTGAAGTCGCTGCCGGCGCAGGGCTGTCCCTGCTCTCTGCACGCAAGCTGTGGCGCGCCCTGGGTTTTCCCAACTTCGGGGACGAGGACGTGGCGTTCACCGAGCGCGACCAGGCGGCCCTGTCCACCGTGGTGGATCTGGTCCGTTCGGGCAAGCTGACGGAGGAAGCGGCCATTTCCGTCACGCGCTCCATCGGGCAGATGACGGACCGCATGGTGGTCTGGCAGATCGAGGCACTGGTGGAGGACATGGTGCACGAGCAGGGCGTCAGCGACGCCGTGGCCCGCAAGCGCCTGGTGAACGAACTTCCCGCCCTGGTGGACGCCCTCGAGGAGGTGCTTGTCTACTCCTGGCGGCGCCAGCTCAACGCAGGCGTCCAGCGGTTGGCGGTCCGCGCCGAGGCCGGCCTGCAGGCAAGCGAAGAAGGCCGCGACGGCGACGAGGACGATGCCCCGCTGCCCCTGGCACGTGCCGTCGGCTTTGCTGACCTGGTTTCCTACACCAGCCTGTCCCGGCGGATGAACGAGAAAACACTGGCCCGCCTGGTGCAGCGCTTCGAGAACAAGTGCGCGGAAATCATTTCCGTGGGCGGCGGCCGGCTGGTCAAGACCGTGGGCGACGAAGTGCTCTACATTGCCGAAACGCCCGCTGCCGGAGCGGAAATTTCGCTGGCACTGGCCCATGCCTTCACCGAGGACGAGATCCTTCCCGAAGCCAGGGTGGCCATGGTGTGGGGCAGGATCCTGTCCCGGCTCGGCGACATCTACGGGCCCACCGTTAACCTTGCCGCACGCCTGACGTCCCTCGCGGATCCGGGAACCGTGCTGGTGGACTCCATGACCGCGTCAGCCTTGGAACAGGATGAACGTTTTGTGATGGTGCCCCAGCCCCCCGAAAACGTCCGCGGCTTCGGCGAAATCCGGCCCGTCCGGCTCACCCGGGGCTTGGGTAAAGGGCTGGTCCTGGACTGACCGGCGGCCTGTAAAACCGTCCATCCTGACTTTATCCATTTGATGGTGAATTCCGATATAGTCGGAAGACACCCGGCCACAGCATGCCGGAAACCGGCTCTGCCGAAGCCTTACTGGGGGAAACAACATCGTGAAACTTCGCAGACCTGCGCGCTCAAAAGGGCCGGGAATCTCTGAAGGGCGCTTCCGCTCGCGGCGGCTGGTCAGTGGTGCTGCGTTTGGTGCTGCTGTTGTTGTGGTGGTGACCGGTGCTGTGTTGTATCCGGGGTTTAAGACCACTGAGGTGGACTTGAACGACGGCGGCGTGTGGGTGGTCTCGAAGTCCAAGAACGCGGTGGGCCGGCTGAATTACCCGTCGCGTGTTTTGGATGGTGCGGTGACGCCGGCGTCGACGACGTTTGACATCCTGCAGGATGCGGGGGAGGTGTTTGTTGATGATGAGTCTGGTTCGACGTTGAACCAGGTGTCGCCGGCGAACATGCGCCTGGGCGGGGATAAGCAGTTGCCGGGTGCTGCTGATGTGAGTTTCGGTTCGGACGTGATTTCGGTGACGGATGCTGCGTCGGGCAAGGTGTGGGCGGTGTCGCCGTCGACGGTGAAT
>NZ_VHIJ01000087.1:0-9810 GCF_006680095.1 Pseudarthrobacter sp. B4EP4b
GGTGACGGTGACCGGGGTTGATGCCAACGGTGAAGTCACGTCCTCGGATGCTGAGACCTGGGGGGAGTTGAAGGGTTCGGGGGATCTGCAGATCACTGTGGTGGGGGATCAGCCGGTGGTCCTGGATGCGGCGGCGGGGAAGCTGTTGTTGCCTGGTGGTAAGCGGTTGCAGTTGGAGAACGCGCGGGATGCGAGGTTGCAGCAGACCGGTCCGGGCAGTGATTTTGTCGCGATCTCCACGCCGAAGGCGTTGTTGAAGCAGCCCCTTGATGGTGGGACGGCGAAGACGGTGTCGTTTGGTGGTGAGGGTGTCCCGGCCAGCCCGGTGCAGTTGGGTGGGTGTGTTCACGCGGCGTGGTCGGGGGCGAACAAGTACGTCCGTGACTGCGTGAACGATGCTGATGATAAGAACGTGGACGTGCCGAAGGCGAGTGCGTCGCCGTCGTATGTTTTCCGGGTGAACCGGGACCTGGTGGTCCTGAACGATGTGAACTCGGGGAATGTGTGGCTGGTCAACCAGAACATGCAGCTGGTCAACAACTGGGACGACGTAGTTCCACCCAAAAACGAATCCGACGAACAAGACCAGGAATCGGCGGACAACAACACCATCAACGTCCTGCCGGACCGCACCAAACCGAACCGTCCGCCCGAAACCAAGCCCGACGCCGTCGGCGTCCGCCCGGGCCGGACCACCATCCTCAGCGTCCTGGACAATGACTCGGACCCCGACGGCGACGTCCTCACCGCAGCCGTGACTGACTCCGGCCCCAAGGCGGGCACCCTGGAGAAGATCTACGGCGGCACCGCGTTCCAGGTCTCCGTCCCGGCCGACGCGAAACCCGGGACGGAGACGTTCAGCTACAACGCCTCTGACGGCCGCGGCCTCTCCGCCGCAGGGCAGGTGACTCTCAGCGTTGTGGGTCCGGAGGAGAACAAGCCGCCGCAGTTCAAGCGCGGCGATAACACCACCATGCTGGTGGAACAAGGCAAAACCGTCAGCCAAAACATCCTCACCGACTGGATTGACCCCGACGGCGACGACCTGGTCCTCCTTGACGCCAAGGCAGACAACGAACAGGACCAGGTCAAGGTCCGCCGCGACGGCCTGCTCACGTTCCAGGACTCCGGCGCCACCGCCGGGAAAAAGAACGTCGAAGTCACCATCTGGGACGGCCGCGCCACCGTCACCGGGAAAGTAGTGGTCAACGTCCAGCCCCCGGGAGCCCTGGCACCGGTGGTCAACGCCGACCACGTCACCGCCGTGGTAGGCCAGGACCTGGTCATCTCACCGCTGAAGAACGACGTCGACCCCAACGGGGGCGCCCTCCGCCTGGCCCAGGTGGAAGCCAACGGCCCCGCCGAGCTGGGCCCCGTCACCGACGGTGGCACGTTTACCTTCCGCAGCACCACCCCCGGGCCCGTCTACCTCACCTACATCGCCAGCAACGGGCCGCAAAGCAGCCAGGGTCTCATCCGGGTGGACGTGGAATCCGGCGACGACACCGGCAACCCCGTGGCCGTCCACGACGTCGCGCTGATGCCCACGGGCGGAAGCGTGCTGCTGGACCCTCTCGCCAACGACTCCGATCCGTCCGGCGGCGTCCTGGTACTGCAGTCGGTGAAGCTCCCGGAGAATTCCACTGCGTCGGTCAGCGTGATCAACCACAGCGTCCTGCGCATCACGGACATCCTGGGAACCAAGGACCCCATCCTCTTCGAATACACCATGTCCAACGGGAAGAAGCCGGCCACCGGCAGCGTCTCGGTGGTCCCGGTCCCGGCGCCCGCCGTCGTGGAAGCACCCCAGCCCAAGCCGGACGAAGTGAATGTCCGGGTCAACGACGTCGTGACCATCCCTGTGCTCGACAACGACACCCACCCGCAGGGCCAGGAACTGACCGTGGACCCGGTCCTGCCGCAGGGTGTGGACCCGGCGGACGGGAAAAGCTTCGTCTCGGAGAACACCCTCCGTTTTATTGCCGGCAGCCAGCCCAAGACAGTCCGGGCCATCTACAACGCCGTGGACCCGCAGGGCCAAAAGAGCGCCGCGGCCGTGACCATCCATGTCCTGCCGCTGGAAGGCGCCGAGAATTCGCGTCCGCAGCCGCGTAACCTGACGGCACGGGTGGTGGCTGGCGGCACCGTACGGATTCCTGTCCCGCTGGACGGCATCGATCCCGACGGCGACTCGGTCCAGTTGACCGGCATCGACAGCACCCCGGCCATGGGTACCGCCACCGTGGGCAGCAACTTCATCGACTTCACGGCGGCAGGCGACGGCGCCGGTACCGACACGTTCCGCTACAAGGTGGTGGACCGGCAGGGCGCGGTCAACACCGGCACGGTGACTGTCGGGATGGCCCCGCGCGGCGAGGTCAACCAGAAACCCACGCCCGTGGACGACGAAGTCCGGGTCCGGCCAGGCCGGCAGATCGCCGTCGACGCCACCGGAAATGACACCGACCCGGACGGCGACCTCATCCGCATCCTGACCGACGGCATCGAAGCTGATCCGGCACTGCAGGCTACGGTGAGCAAAGCCAGCGGCCGGATCATCCTGCTGGCGCCGGGCGAAGCCGGAACGGTCAACGTGCGCTACACCATCGCCGATGACAGGGACGCCTCGGCGCAGGCTGCCATCCGCGTGGTGGTGGACAACGAGGTGCCCCTCAAGGCGCCCATCGCCCGGGACGACAGGGTGACGTCCGCCCAGACCCTGGGAAAGACGGCTGTTGATGTCCCCGTCCTGAAAAACGACGAGGACCCCGACGGCGTGGGCGAAAACCTCAAGATCAGCACCGAGGCCACTACGGCCCGGCCCGGCGCCGAGGGCAACATGGTGGTGGACCTGACCGAGCAGCCGCAGCTGATCCCGTACACCGTGGAGGACGTGGACGGCCAGCAGTCGACGGCGGTCATCTGGGTCCCGGGCCTTGGCCAGCAGGTACCCACCCTGGCCAAGGACGAAGTCATCGAGGTGATCGCGGGCCAGTCCGTGGACGTTGACCTGGACGAGTGGGTGAAAGTCCGCGAGGGCCGTTCCCCACGGCTGACCCAGGCGGACCGGATCAAACTGATCGGCGCCGACGGCGGCGATCCCGTCACCGGGGACGGCACCGGCCTCAAGTACACGGCAGGCGCCGACTACGTGGGCCCGGGCTCGCTGACCTTCGAAGTGACGGACGGTACCGGCCCGGATGATCCGGCCGGCCTGAAGTCCACGCTCAGTATCCGTACCAAGGTGCTCCCCGATCCCAACAAGAACAACCCGCCCGAGCTGCTGGGCGCCAGCGTGGAGGTCCCGAAGGGGGACTCGGCCAGCACTGACCTGGGGAAGCTGACGTCCGATCCGGACCGGGATGACGTTGAGAAGATGAAGTACGAACTGGTGGGCGGGTCTCCGGCCGGCTTCAACGCCAGCATCGACGGCAAAGCCCTGAAGGTCTCGGCGGCGGATTCCAGCGGCACGGGAACCACTGCCGCCGTCCAGGTCAAGGCCCGGGACCCGCGCGGTCTCGAAGCCACGGCAACCTACCAGCTCGCCGTCACCGCATCGAACCGGCCCAAACCGGTGGCGAACGACGACCTTGAACCCAACGCCGCGGCCGGAAAACCGGTGACCGTCAACGTCCTGGCCAACGACGCCAACCCCTTCCCGGAAACGGCCCTGAAGATTATCGCGGCCGCAACTGAAACCGGCAGCGGCAACGTGGAGGTCAGCGGAGATTCGGTGACGGTGACGCCCGCACCAGGCTTCACCGGGACCATGGTGGTGTCCTACACGGTGGCCGACAAGACGGGGGATTCTTCCCGCCAGGCGACCGCCCGCATCCGGCTCACCGTCAAGGACAAACCGCAGGCGCCCACCACGCCGCAAGCCCAGAGCGTAGGGGACCGGACCGCGCTGCTGAACTGGACGGCGCCCGCGGACCGCGGCTCACCCATCAGCAAGTACACGGTGTACGGCGAGGGCGGGTTCCAGCAGGACTGCCCTGCCAACACCTGCACCCTCAACGGTCTGGTCAATAACTCCAAGTACCACTTTCAGGTGACGGCAACCAACGAGTTCGGCGAGTCTGACCGGTCGCCCGCCTCCGCGGAAGTGCGTCCGGACGTCAAGCCCGATACACCGTTGGCTCCGTCGCTGAAGTTCGGCGACAAGGAGCTGGCCGTCAACTGGACGGCCCCGGCGAGCAAGGGTTCGCCGGTGAAGTCTTACGACCTGGAAATCTCACCGGCGCCGCCCGGGCAAAACGCACAGATCCAGAACCTGACCGCTGTCAGCTACGTCTGGAAAGGCCTGCAGAACGGGGTGTCCTACAAGGTCCGGGTCCTGGCGCGCAATGATGCCAAGGAACCGTCGGAGTGGAGCGCTTACTCCGCTGCCGAGGTTCCGGCGGGCGTCCCGGCAACGCCAACCGCGCCTACCGCTGCGCAGGCGGGTTCGCTGGGTTCGCAGAGCCAGTTGAAGGTCAGCTGGGCTGCGCCCAACAACAACGGTGACGCCGTCTCGGCCTACACCCTGACCACCCTCCGCGGCGGGGCTGTGGTATCCAGCCAGCAGGTTACCGGCACCACCCAGAACGTGACAGTGGACAACTCGGAAACCAACTACACGTTCACGGTTTCCGCCACCAACAAGGCAGGAACCAGCGGAACCAGCCCACAGTCGGCGGCCATCCGGGCAGCAGGCAAGCCCGGCCAAGTCAGCAGCGGGACGGTGGAGGCCACCGGCACCAGCGGCCAGCTGAAGGTAACCTTCACGCCGCTAACCGAGGCCCAGCGGAACGGCTCCACGGCAAGTGAAATCGCCTACAGCTACAACGCCGACGGCAAGAGCGGCGCCATCACCGCAGGCGGGGGAGTGATCGGCGGCATGACCAACGGCCGGGACATCACCGTCACCATCATCGCCACATCCACCAAGAACAACGTGTCCGGCGACGCCAGCGCTATCGGCACCGGCAACCCCTACGGGCCGCCCAACGCCCCCAACGTTGACGGAAGCACTTCCGCGAAGGGCGACGGCGACGTTCACTGGACCTGGAACAACCCGGCAATGAACGGCCGGCCCCTGAGCCACTTTGAAGTGAGCTACGAGGGCGGCGGCTGGATCAACGTCGGCAAAGCCAACCGCTATGACCGCGCAGCGGGCGGATGGGACCAGGTGCGCACCCTTCGGGTGCGGGCTGTGACGGTGGATCCCGGTCCTCCCGGGTCGGCAAATTCACGGTCCGGTGCTGACCCGACGCCTCCGCCGCCTGACTCCTGGGGCATCACGGCGAGCCCGGTCCGCAGCTGCACCGAACCCCGCAGGGGAACGGACAGCTATGTTGCCGGCAACCCGTCGCAGTGCAACGGCGAGGGCAAGTGGCTGGACGCCGGCGCCGGCGCACAGACGGACCGCTACCAGGTCTGGTACAAGACCTCGAACAACCCCAGCGGCATCTGGTACCACCTGACCTCCGGCATGGCGGCCGGCAACTGGATCCGCTGCGACACCAGCAGCCTCGGCTGCAACCCGCCCAACGGAATGCCCAACCGCTAGGCCGGCACCGCCGGCGCACCAGCGGGACCGGTACCCCCGGTCCCGCACAACAACCTGACCATCACAGAAGGAAGAGCAACCCCATGACCATGACCACCGAGCAGGCCGCCTGGTTTGCTGAAACCTTCGAAAAGCTCGTCGCCAACGTGGGGAAGGCCGTCCTGGGCAAGGAGCACGTCATCCGGCTGACCTTCACCGCCATGCTGGCGGAGGGGCACGTCCTGTTTGAGGACGCGCCCGGCACCGGCAAGACGTCCCTGGCCCGGGCTTTGGCGGCCACGGTGCAGGGATCCAACAACCGCATCCAGTTCACCCCGGACCTGCTGCCCTCGGACGTCACCGGCGTGACCATCTACGACCAGAAGACGCAGAAGTTCGAGTTCCACAAGGGCCCGATCTTCAACAACATCGTCCTGGCTGACGAAATCAACCGCGCCTCGCCCAAGACCCAGTCGGCCCTGCTGGAAGTCATGGAAGAATCGCGCGTCACGGTGGACGGCGTCACCTACTCCGCCGGGCGCCCCTTTATGGTGATGGCTACGCAGAACCCCATCGAACAGGCGGGCACCTACCGGCTGCCCGAGGCACAGCTTGACCGCTTCCTGATCAAGACGTCCATTGGCTACCCGGACCACGCCTCCACGGTCCGGCTGTTGGGCGGCTCGAACCTGAAGGACCGCTCCCAGGACCTCACCGCCGTCATCACCACCCAGGCTGTGGCGGACATGGCCGACCTCGCCGCCACCACCCACGTGGACACCGCGGTCCTGGAATACATCTCCCGGCTCTGCGAGGAGACCCGCAGCGCACCGGAAACCCGGCTGGGAGTCTCCGTCCGCGGCGCCCTGGCCATGGTGCGTGCCGCGAAGGTCTGGGCAGCGGCCCAGGGCCGGAACTTCGTCCTCCCGGATGACATCAAGGAACTGGCCCCCGTGGTGTGGACCCACCGCTTTGTGATGGACCCGGAAGCCGAGTTCTCCGGCGCCACCGCCGAGGCCGTCCTGACCCGCATCCTGGCAGACGTGGCCGCGCCCCAGCAGCGCACCAACGCCTGACCGCCGCACCCGGCTCAACAGTCCATCCCCAGCAGCACAACGAAGGTTCACATATGTCCACCGGCACCCCGTTGACCCGGATCGCCGAGCGCCTCAGGCAACCTTTCCACCGGAACGGCCAGCCGACGCGCCTGCACCCGTCCGCCGTCTGGGCCGAGGCCAGCAGCACTGCGGGACTTGCCCTGGCACCCGCCTGGCGAACGGTCAAAGAAGCATGGCTCAAGCACGTTTGGCCTGTCCTCTCGGTGATCAGCGTGCTGGGCTGGTCCGTACTGGCCGCCGCCATCCTCCTTTGGGCGGCGGGGCAGGCCTACGGCTGGCAGGAGGCCAAGGCCGCCGCCGTGGCAGCCTTTGTGATGTTCGTGATCGCCGTTGGCTTCATCCTCGGGCGCTCCACCTATGGCGTGGTCCTGGACCTGGCCCGGACCCGCGTTGCCGTGGGGGACAGTGCCGTGGGCAGCATCGCCGTCACCAACACCTCCAGCCGGCCCCTGCTGCCCGCGGCCGTCGAACTGCCCGTGGGCGGTGTCACCGCGGTGTTCCACCTGCCCCGGATGAAACCGCAGCAGGTCCACGAGGACCTCTTCACCATCCCCACGGCCCGGCGTGCCGTGATCGTGGTGGGTCCGGTGCGCTCGGTCCGCGCCGACCCCCTGCACCTGTTGCGCCGGCAGGTCCTGTGGACCGAGCCCGAGGATCTTTTCGTCCATCCCCGCACGGTGGCCCTGGCCGGATCGGCTGCCGGCTTCATCCGCGACCTCGAAGGCATGCCCACCACCGACCTGTCCAGCGCCGACGTTTCCTTCCACGCCCTGCGGGACTACGTCCCGGGCGATGACCGGCGGCACATCCACTGGAAAACAACGGCGCGGACCAACAAGCTCATGGTCCGCCAGTTCGAAGAGACCCGCCGCGCCCACCTCGCCGTTTCCTTGTCCATCAACACCGACGAATACGCCTCGGAAGAGGAATTCGAGATGGCGATTTCCGCCGCCGCCTCCATCGGCCGGCAGGCCATCCGCGAGCAGCGCGAACTGGACGTCCTCACCCAGAAAGGGCCGCTGCGCTGCGAAACCGGCCGCAACATGCTCGATGACATGACCCGGATCGTGGGCGCCCCCATGCGCCGCACCGCCGTCGACCTCGCCAGGACGCTGGCCGACACCGTCCCCAACGCCTCCGTGGTGTTTTTTGTGGTGGGCAGCAACGTCACCGCCACCCAGCTCCGGTCCGCCGCCGCCTCCGTGCCGCCCGGGGTGCGCAGCCTCGCCGTCCGCGTGGAAGCGGGCGCCGCGTCCAGCAGGGCGAACATCGCCGACCTGACAGTACTCACCCTTGGCGACCTCGCCGACCTCGGCATCGTCCTCCGGAAGGCGGCAGCATGACCTCCGCACCTGGGCTGCGTCCGCGCACCACATCCGCCCGGCAGCAGGCCCGCAGCAGCCTGCAGTCCGGCTTCGCCGACGGGCAGCCGCTCTGGCATTTCCTGCTCGACGCCGGCGCCCTGACCGTACTCCTGGGGCTGGGCCTGCTCGGCTTCGGCCTCAGTTTCGGCGGCGATCCCTACTATCTGGTGTCCGGCTTCGGCGGGATCATCCTGGGCCTGGCCATCGGCGTGGTCAACGCGCACCTGCGCCTTGGGCTGCTGATCACCTCGGCCCTGGCGCTCGGGGCCTACCTCGTCTTCGGGACCCTGCTGGCAGTGCCCGACTCGGCCATCGCCGGCTTTGTGCCCACCCTGGACTCGCTCCGGATCCTCCTCCTGGGCATTGTGTTCGCCTGGAAGGACATGCTCACCGTCGGGGTCCCGGTGGGAACTGCCGGCGGCGTGCTCATTGTCCCGTTCCTGAGCTCCATGATCACAGCGCTGGTGGCAGGGGTCCTTACCTGGCGGGCCAGGACCCCGTACCTGCCGCTCATTCCGGTGCTGGTCCTCTTCATTACGGGCATCGCGTTCAGCACCAACGCAGCCTTCCTCACCCTCGAACGCGGGATCGGCCTGACGGTGCTCGGCATCGCCTGGGCAACGTTCCGCCGCGACGCCCTGCGGCGCAGCAGCAGCCGGAAAGTGGCCGTCAACAACCCGCAGACCGACTCCGCCACCGCGCAGCGGGCCAAGCTGCGCAGGCTGGGCATGGCAGCCGGCGTGATCGCCGCCAGCGTGGCCGTCACTGCGCTGTCCGCCCCGCTGGTCACCGCCGGGGGAGACCGGAAGGTCCTCCGGAACGTTGTGGTCCCGCCGTTCGATCCCAAGGACTACATCACACCGCTCGCGAGTTTCCGCACGTTCGTCAAGGACAAAAAGGACGACACCCTGTTTGTGGTCAAGGGCCTCCCGCGGGACGGCCGCGTCCGGCTGGGAGCCCTGGATGCTTTCAACGGCACCAACTACAACATGGATCCCAACGGCTCGGGCAACTTCAGCAAGGTGGGCGACACCGAGTCCATCAACACGTTGGCCGACACCTCGGGGGTGGTCCCCACCAACGATTACTCCATCGGCATCACCATCGAGGACTACCAGGGCTTCTTTGTCCCAGGCGGCCGCAAGACCACCGGCATCAGCTTCGACCAGGGCGCTTCCGCCGCGGCGTCGGGCCTCTACTTCAACTCGGGCACTGATACCGCAGTGACCACCAACGGGCTGTCCAAAGGCGATTCCTACAGCGTCCAGGTGTCCGATCCGGTCAAGCTGGAACACGGGCAGCTGACGCAGTACGATTTCGCCCAGGTGTCCCTGCCGGCTCCTGCCGAGGTGCCACCGGTGGTGGGATCCCAGGCCAACGACCTCTCTGCCGACGCACCTACGGCCATCGACAGGGTGCGCCAAATTGAAGCGCACTTCCAGAAGACCGGCGCCTTCAGCAACGGCCTGGTCAGCGAAGGGCAGCTGCCCAGCGTCTCGGGCCACGGGTCCGCCCGCATCAGGAACCTGCTGACGGCCAAGCAGATGCTGGGGGATGACGAGCAGTACGCGGTGGCGATGTCCCTGATGCTGCGCCACCTCGGCATCCCGTCCCGCGTGGTTATGGGCTTCTACCCCGAGCCGACGAGCCCGGAAAACGGGGCAGGGGAAGTAAAGATCACCGGCAAGGACGTGCACGCCTGGGTGGAGGTCGCGTTCGAGCGGGTGGGCTGGGTCAGCTTCGACCCCACCCCGCCCAAGGACAACGTGCCCATCCCGCCGGATCCCGAGAACAAGTC
>NZ_VHIJ01000088.1:0-358 GCF_006680095.1 Pseudarthrobacter sp. B4EP4b
CCAGGTAAGCCACTTCCGCCCGCAAGCGTTCGTTCTCCCGCCGCAGTCGTTCCAGTTCGGGTAGCTCCACTGGTGGCGAGGCGTCGGGCCTCCTGGGTCTGCCTTTGGCCCTTGGGCGCAGAGCATCCGGCCCTTCTCGGCGGTATGCCCGAGCCCACGTTTCGAGAAGTTTGGGCGATGATAAGCCAGCTTCTGAGGCGAGATCTTGCGCACTCTCGCCTGCGGCGAAGCGTTCGACCAATGCGAGCTTGAAATCAAACGAGTACGCACGCTTTGTCGGCTTAGTCATCAACGCTCCCCGGCCATGGATCCTCCACCGCCGATAAAGACGATCTACCGGCGAGCGGGCAACGCCCAG
>NZ_VHIJ01000089.1:0-5597 GCF_006680095.1 Pseudarthrobacter sp. B4EP4b
CGATCAGGCAGCTGGTTAGTCAACCCGCTGAGGATATGGGAGGTATCTTCTCCTGCAGCCACGTCCAACCTCTCTTTGCGCGCATAGAGGCGCACTCAGGCCGGGCAGGGTGACCGCCCGGCGTATATACGCCGTGTGCGACGTATCGGTTACAACAGCCCGGTCATGTGTGCCGGGCAGGGTCCTAGCATTCCTACGTCTGCATTGGAGTTACAGGGTTGTTGCCCCGCAGGCATAGTTGTCACCTGCCACTCTAACTCTCACCCCAACGCGATGCGTAGCCGCGGGTTGGGCGGCTCTGTTGTATTTCGCCGTCATACTGGTTGTGTGACGAAAAGCCGCTGCGACGCGTGCTGCCTGTCCCGGTGTGACGCAGAATATGGCGTGCTCAGGGGGCTGCAGCTTGAAGCGCAGGCACAAAGGGTGTTGGCTTGGGAGTAATGGAAATCACTATGCGCACTGCATGTATGAGGCATTGGAGGAACACGTGAGCGAGGCCGACGCCGCCACTTCGGTAAATGTGGCGGAAAAATTGGGTTTCAAGAACGGGGATCTGATTCAGGAGTTCGGTTACGACGACGACGTCGATTTCGACTTGCGTGACGATATTGAGGACCTCACGGGTTCCGAGTTGCTCGATGAGGATGATCACGAAGTGGCGGATGCCGTCATCTTCTGGTGGCGCGACGGCGACGGGGACCTTGTGGACAGCCTGATGGATTCGCTGACCACCCTGGGCGAAAACGGCGTGGTCTGGGTCCTCACCCCGAAGTCCGGCCGGGACGGGTATGTCTCGCCGGCGGACATCCAGGAAGCTGCCCCGACGGCCGGCCTGCACGTTACAACCTCGGCAGGCGTCTCGAAGGACTGGAGCGCCGTCCGCCTGGTCAGCAGGAAAAACAAGTGACGGCAGCGCTTGGCGCTGCCCCTGTAGCTGCGCCCGCCCTCGGCGGACAAGCACCTGACTTCGAACTCGCCAACCAGTACGGCGAGCCGGTCCGGCTGTCGTCCCTCCGGGGCGGGAACGTGGTCCTGGTCTTTTATCCGTTCGCGTTTTCGGGCATCTGCACCGGGGAGCTGTGCGAGATACGGGACAACCTGGCCATGTTCGAGGCAGCCAACGCCACGGTCCTGGCCGTCTCCGTTGACAGCAAGTTCGCCCTGAGGGCTTATGCAGCCCAGGAAGGGTACGCCTTCGACCTGCTGGCGGATTTCTGGCCGCACGGTGAGGTGGCCCGGGCTTATGGCGTCTTTGACGCGGACAGCGGCATGGCGCATCGCGGTACCTTCATCATCGATGAGGCCGGAATAATCCGGTATTCGGTAGTGAATCCCCGTGGCCAGGCCCGCGACTTCCAGGAATACCGTGCCGCATTGGCAGGCCTGGGGCAGGCCTGAGGATCCCATGGCACAGCAGCGGGCGGGCGTAGGGCTGACAGGCTTTGCCAGCTTGCCGCCCGTGGCTGCAGCCACTCCCTCTGACGGGGAGCGGGAGGTTCTGCTCAGCATCCGTGAGGTCCTTGCGGGCAAGCGGTTTGTCCTGCTCACCGGGGCGGGACTGAGCACGGACTCCGGAATCCCTGACTACCGCGGGCCGGGTTCGCCGCCGCGTTCACCCATGACGTACCAGGAGTTCGTCAAGGATGAGGCGAACCGGCAGCGCTACTGGGCCCGGAACCACATCGGCTGGTCCCATCTGCGCCATGCCGATCCCAACCAGGGCCATTACGCTGCCGCCGAACTCGAGCGGCGCGGTTATCTCACTGGACTCATTACCCAGAACGTCGACCGGCTGCATGAAGACGCAGGCAGCGTCAACGTGGTGGACCTGCATGGCAGGTATGACCAGGTGGTGTGCCTGGCATGCCACCGCACATATTCAAGGCGCGTCCTGGCCGGAGTGCTGGAGGAGCTCAACCCGGGCTTCCTGTCCCGCGCAGCGGAAACAGGCCTGGTGGAGATGGCTCCGGACGCTGATGCCACCGTCGAGGACCAGGCTCTGATCAGCAGTTTTGTTGTTGCTGTTTGCTTTGCCTGCGGCGGGACACTCAAGCCTGACTTTGTCTACTTCGGGGAGAATGTGCCAAAGGACCGGGTTGAACGGTCGTACCGGATGGTTGATGAGGCCGAGGCCCTGGTAGCCGCAGGATCTTCACTGACGGTGATGAGCGGGCTGCGCTTCGTCCGGCATGCCGCCAAGGACGGAAAGCCCGTCGTCATCATCAACCGTGGACCCACCCGTGGTGATGATAAGGCAAGTATCAAACTGGAGGCCGGCGTCAGTGAATCCCTGGCCTGGCTGGCAGCCGCGCTTCCGCCCCTCTAGGAAACCGGCAGCGTCACTGGCGCGCCGATTCGCGTTTGGAGGCATGCGTCGGGTAGAGTCTATGTTCGTTGGTTGCGGCGCTGAAGCGCCGGATTCAGCGGTTTTGGGTCTTTAGCTCAGCTGGTAGAGCGCCACGTTTACACCGTGGATGTCATCGGTTCGATCCCGGTAGGACCCACCAGGAAACCCTGTTGTTTGCGCCCCGCGGCGGAAACAACAGGGTTTTTTCGTTCCCGCCTGCCCGCCCCCCCCGGGAATGTGGGTTGGCGGCCAAAATGTCAGTGCCCGGCCATAGCTTTCAGGTATGGAACATGTGATGGTGCAGACGGGAACCAACGGAATGCCGACGGCGGTCATCAGCAACGGCAGGGAATGGGCGTTGGGTGCCGAGCCGGTGCGCTGGTTCGAGCGCGTCAACTGGTGGGAAGTCAACCGACGCATGCCCAAGGGGTTGGGCCGTGTTGATGTGGAGGTCCTCCAGGTCCAGGTGAGGCTTGGAGGAAACAGCAACTCGGCGCTGACCACCATGGTGCTGGAGCGGGATGGCCTTGGCGGCGGATGGCGGCTGCGTCAGGCCGTGGCGGACGCAGCCTGAGGATGGGTCTGCGCCGGCTGCCCGGCCAGGACCGGGGACGCGCAAGCAGGGGCCGGGCATTGGAAAACCCTCCACCGCGACTATTGGGGGATGCCGCGGTGGAGGGTCTGAGATGAATATACCGTGAACTGCCGGAAACATGAAGTCATCCCGGAAGTGTGTCGGGGGCACCGGAAAGCCCGCGGGCGCCAAGTCTCGAGCACTCCTCCAGCCATTATGATGGTTGGTGTTCAGCTGGATGAACAGCATGACCAGCGCAGGCGCCTATATAAGGAGAATCATGGCCGATTCCCGCAACTCCCGATCATCCGACGGCCTGGGAAGCGCCTCACCGGCGCCCGCCGTTACCCGTGCAGCCGCGGTGCTGGATGCCCTCGCCGCATCGGCAACCGGAAGACTGACGCTGAGCGATCTCGCCCGCGAGCTCGGCATCCCCAAGTCCTCCACGTCCAACCTCCTGCTGGCCCTGGAAGAAGCGCGCTTGATCAGCAGGCAGGGAGCGGAGTTCACCCTGGGCCGCAAGCTCGTGGAACTCGGTGCCGCCTACCTGAGCCGGCTGGACGAGGTGCAGGAGTTCTACCGGTACTGCGAACAGGCTCCCATGCTGTCCAGGGAAACGGTACGGATTGCCATGCTGGACGGAACGAACGTCATCTACCTTGCCCGCTATGAAGGCCACCCCGCGGTCAGGCTGACCTCCAACATCGGCGACAAAATGCCGGTCTCGCTGTGCGCGGTGGGCAAGGCGCTGATCGCGCGCCTGAACGTTCACGACATTGAAGACATGTTCCCTGACGACGCCGAGCTGCCCGTTATGACGCCAAAGTCCCTCAGAACCGGGGCGGAGCTCAAAGCCCAGCTCCGCACCATCCGCGACCAGGGCTATGCCTTTGAGGATGAGGAGTCCACTACCGGGGTGGTGTGCCTTGCGGTATCAGTACCCACCAGGGGTGCCCACGGTCCCAGCCTGGGACTATCCGTCACGGCCCTCAAGGCCACCTACACCGAGGAGCAGGGATCCCAGATGGTCAAGGAGCTCCGGGAGCTGGCCCGTTCCCTCGGAAACCCGATGGGCTAGCGGCGAAACCCCGGCCAACGGGATTATTTCGGCAAGGCGTTTGCCAGCTGTTCAACTTACTGTACGCTGTTCAGCATAGTGATTCGCACAACGTGTGCCTTCACTGACCCACCAGGCCAACGGGGGCCTGGAGTGTGATGAGGGAGTTCTTGTGACAACTCGTACTAAAGCACCGCAGGCCGCGGACGGCGCCGTCGTCGAACCGGACCAGCTGCGAAGGGCAACTCTTGCCAGTTCCGTCGGCTCCGCGCTGGAGTACTACGACTTTTACATCTATGGCCTGGCCTCGGCGCTGATCTTCGGACCGCTGTTTTTTGCCCCGCTCGGCGAAAGCGGGGCAGTCATCGCCTCCTTTGCCACGTACGGTGTGGGCTTTGCGGCCCGCCCCTTCGGCGGCGTCGTCTTTGGCTACATCGGGGACCGGTTCGGCCGCAAAATGGTCCTGATCCTCACTATCGGGCTGATGGGCATGGCGAGCTTCGCCATCGGCCTGCTGCCCACCTTTGAACAGGCGGGCATGCTGGGCGCAGTCCTCCTGGTGACGTTGCGCATCATCCAGGGGCTGGGGGCCGGCGCTGAGCAGGCCGGCGCCACCACGCTGATCTCGGAAGTTGCCCCGCGCCGCCGTCGCGGGTTCTTCGCCTCGCTGCCGTTCGTCGGCATCCAGCTGGGCACCCTCCTGGGCGCCGGAACCTTTGCCTTGATGGCGCTGGCTGACAAGGCGGTCCTGCAGGGCTGGCTGTGGCGGGTGCCGTTCCTGGCCAGCTTCATCCTGATTGTTATTGCTGTCTTCATCCGCCTCCGCCTGAAGGAAACGCCGGTTTTCCAGGAGCTCGAGAAGCACAAGGCCGTGGTGAAGAACCCCGTGGGCCAGATCTGGAAGCACTCCAAAAAGAACGTCCTGGTGGGCATCGGCCTGCGGATGGGCGAGAACGGCAACTCCTCCATCTACTCCGCGCTCCTGGTGTCGTTCATCAGCATGCCCGCCGGTGTGTTTGCGGGCGACAAGTTCATCGGCCCCACCGGTCTGCTGATTGCTGCCGGGTTCGCCGCTGTGATGGTAGTGACGTTCGGCGCCCTCTCCGACCGTTTTGGCCGCGTCCCCGTCTACAGGTATGGCGCCTTGTTCCAGGCAGTCATTGCCCTGCCGGCGTTCTACCTGGTGACCCTTGGAAACGTCACGCTGGTCTGGGCAGTTATGGTGGTGGGCATCGCCCTGGGCGTGCAGTCAATGCTTGGCCCGCAGTGCGCCCTGCTGCCGGAACTGTTTGGCTCCCAGCACCGCTTCACGGGCGTTGCATTGAGCCGGGAACTGTCCGCCGTACTCGCCGGAGGCTTTGCCCCCATGATCGGTGTGGCCCTTCTGGCCGCGACCGACCACTCGTGGCTGGTTCCTGCCATCTATTCACTGGTCCTGGCATCGATCTCGTTTGTGGCCACGTTCTTCACGCCTGAAACCGTGGGCAGGGACCTGGTCCTGGTGGAGGACGCCAGCTAGGTACTCGTTGGTCAACGTCAAAGGGCGGCTTCCCCTGGTGAACTGGTCCCCGAAAGTTGGACTGGCTTAGTAAGAGCCTAAACTGCAAGGGCCTGAGCAC
>NZ_VHIJ01000009.1:0-28012 GCF_006680095.1 Pseudarthrobacter sp. B4EP4b
TAGTTGGGGAGGAGGGGGCGGGTTAGGTGGCGGCGGGGTCAGGAGGCGTGGGCGTGGGTCGCGGCGAGGTTTGCCAGAGTAGACACCAGCAGCCGGCGCTCCACCACTTTGATGCGCTCGTGCAGGGTTTCCTCGGTATCGGACTCCTCGACGGCAACGGCTTCCTGGGCGATGATGGGCCCGGTGTCCACGCCGGCGTCGGCCCAGTGGACGGTGCAGCCGGTCACCTTCACGCCGTACGCCATCGCATCCCGCACACCGTGGGCGCCCGGGAACGCCGGAAGCAGGGCGGGGTGGGTGTTCAGGTACTTGCCGTTGAAAGCATCGATGAACCCCGGGCTCACAATCCGCATGAAGCCTGAAGACACCACCACGTCCGGCTCAAAAGCAGCTACGGCCTTGGTCAGGGCGGCGTTCCAGTCCGCCCGGTCCTGATAATCCTTGAAGTCCACCTCAAACGTGGGGATGCCGGCAGCGGCGGACCGTTCCACCCCAAAAGTCCCCGGCCGGTCGGCCCCCACCGCAGCGATTTCGACGTCGAGTTCCCCTGCCTTAACCGCGTCAATGACTGCCTGGAGGTTGGACCCGGTTCCGGAAACGAGGACTACGATGCGCATGGCTCTAGCTTATGGGCAGCCTCGCGTAGGCTGGAAAACATGAACTCCACACCGCAACCGGCTGGGCAGCAGCGCACAAAACCGCCGCTCAGCGAGGCAGCCAAGACCTCGCTCGCCAAGACCCACACCCTGTTTCGGATCTTCGTGGTTTCGGTACTCGGCGCCTTTTTTGTGTACCAGCTGGACATCAACTACCTCTGGCTCACGGCTATCCTGACCGTGGCCAGCCTCACCCTCGGCGTGCTGCTGCTGGTCCGGGCCGCGCGGCTGAAGGAGTCCCGGCTTGTCCTCATCGGCACCATCTCCGGCCTGGTGGTGTCGGCGATCATGGTGCTGCTGATCCTGGTCACTGCCCTGTTCTTCGAGGACGTGCGCGAATACCAGGCGTGCGCCGGGCGGGCCTTGACACAGCAAGCGCAGTCGGCGTGCCGGGTGCAGCTGCAGGAGTCCCTGCCCTCGCAGCTGCCCTAAGGGGCCGAACGCACGGGGCAGCCGCTAGCGGACCAGCTCCACTTCCTCTTCCTTCGCCGCCCGCTCACGTTCCAGCCACGGCCCTGCCGCGTAACCAATGACGACGCCGGCGGCAACTTCGGCGGCCACCCAGACTCCCGTCCACAAGGGGTCAGGGCCGATCGAGGTGAGGCGTCCGATCCCGGCCGAGCCGCGCGCCAGCCACGCCAGCCCGGCGGTCAGCAGCCCGGCAGCCAGTCCGCACAGCACGCCGAGCACCAGGGTGGAAACCGTGGCCGTGAACCAGCGGGCACGGACCTTGATGGAGAGCCACTCGTCGAAGTGGTTTTCGCCTTCACGCAGGAACCACCAGCCTGCCAGGACACCGGCCAATACCGGGACGATCAAGGCAACGAAGGCGTACTCCAGGGGGCCGGCCGGGATGGCGGCCAGCACCGGGACGGACGGGAGCGGACCCACGGCAGTGCCCAAGGGGCCCACCTGGGAACCGACGCCCATGGAAAAACCTGAACCTGAGGCCCATGCGAGGGCAAATACCACGAAGTTGGGCAGGAACCCGAGCTGGGCAATGGTGAGTGCGGCACCTCCCACAGCGCCGGCGTCGAGCGCTTCATAGACCGCCACCACCAGGTTCCAGTGGATAAAGAGGTCAACAGCCAGCAGCAAAGCGGCCAGCGCCAGGGCGGACAGCACCGCCACAAATCCGGCTTTCGCGGCGGACCCGAGATAGGACCCGGCCCAGCGGGAATGCTGGCTGGTGCGGGAAATCCAGTCCACGGCGTCGACGCCGATGAGCCGGCTCCACGAGCCTGCCTCACGCCGTGCGCCGATCACCATGCCCAGGGCGTAGGGAATGAGCGGGATGAACATGGCGTGCCAGGCGTTGATGCCGACGTCGGGCGTGCGGCAAACGAAACCCGTCGCCGCCCCGAAAGCCCCGTAAACCACCCAGGAACCGAGGAGTGCCTGCCACAGCTGGTCGGTATAGGAAGCCCGTGCCAGCCGGCGGCCCGCCCGCCAGGCGAGCAGGAAGGGGATCAGTGTAAGGCCAAGCGGTATCAGCGTGAGCAGCCCGGAGCCTGCGCCGGCAGCGGCTGTGGAGCCGGCGGCCCTGAGTTCCAGCGGCACCCCATGGACCAGCAGCCACGACTGGCCGGCCAGCCGGGCCAAAGAGTCCAGCGCGCCGTCATGGAATCCGGCGGTGGCCCAGACGGCCAGGACCGGCGCGATCACCACCAGTGCGGAGATGACGGCAGCCTGGGCCGTTTCGAGGGCACCCTGCATCCATAGGGGCATGGGAAGGCCACGGTCTCCGGTCTGATCAGCGCGCAGTTTCATCGTTTTCCATGGTGTCACGGCGGCACTGTCCGGTCCGTGACCGACAGGCGCAACAGCATCGGCGCAACCCGGAGGGGCACCGGCTCAATACCGGCCTGCGCCGGCGCTTTTCACCAGGGGCAGCCGTAAAATTGAACTGTCCACAATAGTGGCAGGAGGCAAAAAAATGACTACCGCATCCCCGCATGCACACGGCGTTCACTTTGGTCGGGCAGACGTCCAAAACGTTGGCATGGGCGTGGGAATTGTCTTGATGCTGGTGGGTGTCCTGGGCTTTATCCCGGGCGTCACCACGCAATACAGCGAACTGATGTTCCTTGGACCGGCTTCGCATGCCATGTTCCTCGGTTTGTTCCAGGTATCCATGCTGCTCAACATTGTGCAGCTGGCCATCGGCGCAACCGGCCTGGCCATGTCCCGTTCCGAATACGGCGCCCGCAACTTCCTACTGGGAGCAGGCGCACTGTATATCGTCCTGGCTATCTTCGGGCTGATTGTCGGTGTTGGTTCGGCAGCCAATTTCCTGTCGCTGAACATGGCGGACAACTGGACCCACCTGGCATTGGGCGTCGTGATGATTGTTGCCGGCTGGCTGTTCTCCAGGAACCTGGCGGCCAGCAGGACATAGCCCGGAATTCGTTACCCGGGAAAAACAGGAGCCGCGAATGGGAGAAGGACATTAAGTTCTGAAGATGTTCGTTGTACTGGCTGGTGCAGTTGCCGTTTCCGGCGTTGCTGCACCGGCATTCCGCGGCTGGACCGCCACCAGCGGGAACAGCCGCGGCAATAGAACAAAGTTCCGCATGCACAACGACGCCGGGAGCCCCCAAGTGGACTCCCGGCGTCGTTCGCTGGATGGTTGCCCTCGCGCCGGTCCGTTCAGCGGCGCGTCAGCAGTAAATCAGCGGCGGAGGGTCAGCGGCGGCGGTTGCCGTCCACGCCGTCAGCGTCGATGTGCTCCTTGCGGACTTCCTCGTTGACGGTGACGTCATCCTGGACCACATCCTTGTCGAGGCGGACCCGCTCCACGGGGACGGTTTCCTTCTCCACCACGGGGCGTTCCTCGTGCAGCGTCACCTCGTGCTCTTCTTCACTGATGTCCGGCCCGGACATCGCCGCGCCGCGGTTGGCGTCCGTGATGGGCTCGCGCTCCAGGCGGACCTCTTCGCGCTGGACGGGAACGGTCTTGGTGACGTTTTCCGTGGTGACGTACTTCCGGAGCCTGGCGCGGCTGGTAGCCTCGCGCTCGGTGCCAACATGAAGCTGTTCCTCGGAACGTGTCATGGCATCGTCGGTATTGGGACCTGACGTGTCATGGCCAACAGCGCCGCGACCGGAGGTGCCGCTGGCAGCGTAGCCGTCCGTACCCGCGTTCGGGGTGCCTGCGTTGAGGTCGGCGTCGCCCTGCAGGTCCACGTCGCCGCGGGTTCCTGAATCGCGGGCATCGGAGTAGGTCCGGGCGCCGCGTTCGTAGTAGGTGTACAGCCGGTCCTCTTCCTCAGGGGTGAGGTGTCCGTCCACGTCCACCCGGGGCGCGTCCTTGACGTGATCCTTGCTGTACGGAACCACCAGGTCGTCGCCCTGCGTGTGTGACCCCTCGACGGGCACAAAGGACTGGGAGGTGCCGAAGAGACCGGTCTTGACGGTGACCCATGTGGGCTCCCCGGTGTCATCGTCTGCGTAGAGCTGCCCGATTGAGCCGATCTTCTCGCCGTCGGAACCGAGTACGTTGCCGTTCTTGTTGAGCAGGCTTTCAAGGTTTTCCCTGTTGAGCATGACGTCTCCTTGGATTTGTCGTTGCGCTGGGTCAAGCCAGCATGGATGTTCCGGCACCGGGGTCTCCCCCAGTGCACGGCCTCCGCCCCCTTTGCTAGAGGCATCGCGCTGACTGCCCGTCTACAGTAAGCATGCTTAGCATCAAAAGGAAAGTCTACTTAGTACTTTTTTATCGGGGCGTCTCCGGATCCTGCCCTGACGAGGCGTTTTGTCCGGAAAAATTTTCCGGACTCCTTGGCTGGACACGCACCGGTGTCCGAGGAGCAGAGTTTGATGGAGGAGATAGCCAACGGGCCCTGATGTTTCCCTAACCTTTCCCCCGGCGTCACATCAGGTCCCCCGGCCCGCAACACCGCACGCCCACCGTTGAGGGGTGAGGATCGCAATTGTTGCTGAATCATTCCTGCCCCTGATGAACGGCGTGACGCACTCCATCCTGCGGGTGCTGGAACACCTTGAGGAACGGGGTGACGACGTCCTGGTCATCGCCCCCTCCAGCCAGGACGCGGAAGCGCCGCACCATGTCAAGGGTGCGGAGATCCACCGGCTTCCAGCGGTGCCGCTGGCCGGCTATACGAACGTTCGGGTCGCCATGGGCGGTGTGTACCGGGTCAAGAGAATCCTTGCCGACTACGCACCGGACGTGGTCCATCTGGCCTCTCCGTTCGTCCTCGGCTGGCGGGCAGCCCAGGCCGCGCATCAACTGGGGATCCCCACCGTAGCCATCTACCAGACAGAGGTTCCCAGCTATGCGGCGCGCTACGGCGTCCCGTTCCTGGAGAACTGGGCCTGGAACCGGGTGGAGAACATCCATCTCCTCGCCAGCCGCACCCTGGTGCCGTCCACATTCGCGCTGAACCAGTTGCGCGGCCGCGGCATCCCCAAGTTGCAGATGTGGCGGCGCGGCGTGGACACGGCACGTTTTTCGCCGGAAAAGCGCGACGACGGGTGGCGGGCCGGGGTGGCTCCAGGCGGTGAGCGGATTATCGGCTACGTGGGCCGACTGGCCGTGGAGAAGCAGGTGGAGGACCTCGCCGCCCTGGCCGGCATTCCTCACACCAGGTTGGTGATTGTGGGCGACGGTCCGCAGCGGGCGGCCCTGGAAGAGGCCCTTCCGGATGCCGTCTTCACCGGATTCCTGGGCGGCGAAGACCTGGCCCGCGCCGTGGCGTCTTTTGACCTGTTTGTCCATCCCGGCGAGTTCGAAACGTTCTGCCAGACCATCCAGGAAGCCATGGCGTCGGGTGTGCCGGTGGTGGCCACGGGCCGCGGCGGGCCGCTGGACCTGGTGGAGAACTCGCGGACCGGCTGGCTCTATGAGCCCGGGGACCTGTCCGGAATGCGCAGCCGCGTGCTGGACCTCATGGGCGACGACGCCAAGCGGCGCGCCTTCGCCGCTGCGGCGCACGCGTCGGTGCAGGACAGGACCTGGCCCGCCCTCTGCGGACAGCTGGTCCGGCACTACGAAGAAGTCATCAGCGGCACATTGGCCCCGTTCCCTGCGCGCACCGGCCCGCGCGCAACCAACGCCAAAGGGGCAACGCTGTGAAGATCTCGGTTTTCGGCTGTGGTTACCTCGGCGCCGTGCATGCCGCCACGCTTGCGTCGATGGGCCACACCGTTGTGGGCATTGACGTCGATCCCGGCAAGGTTGGCCAGCTGTCCCGCGGCCAGGCACCCTTCCACGAGCCCGGCCTGGACGAGCTGCTGCAGGACGGCCTTACTACCGGGCGGCTGACTTTCTCCACGACGGCGGCGGACGCCAAGGGCGCGCAGGTGCACTTCCTGTGCGTGGGCACCCCCCAACATAAAACGTCCGACGCCGCCGACCTCACCTACCTTGTCTCCGCTGCAGAGGCGCTGCTGCCGCACGTAGCCGCGGGCGCCGTCGTCGTGGGAAAGTCCACTGTTCCCGTTGGCACCGTGGACATGCTCCGCGAGGTGATGCGCGAGCGGCCCGATGTGCTGCTGGCCTGGAATCCGGAGTTCCTCCGGCAGGGCACGGCGGTGAAGGACTCGCTGGTGCCGGACCGGCTGGTCTACGGGGTGGACGGCGGGCGGGCCGCCGCGTTCAGCCCCCGGACGGGCGCACCCATGGGGGCCACCGCCGCCCTGGATGCTGTCTATGAGCCGCTGCTCGACGCCGGGATCCCCCGCCTGGTGTGCAACTTCGCCACCGCGGAACTCATCAAGTCGGCGGCCAACGCCTACCTCGCCACCAAAGTCAGCTTTATCAATGCTGTGGCCGAACTTTGTGACGCCGCCGGTGCCGACGTCGCGGAGCTGAGCGAAGCGATGGGGATGGACCCGCGGATCGGCGGCCGGTACCTGCACGCAGGGCTGGGCTTCGGCGGCGGATGCCTGCCCAAGGACATCCGCAGCCTCCGTTCCCAGGCAGCGAGCCTCGGCGTCACTGCTGTGGGGGACTGGATGCAGCTGGTGGACGGCGTCAACCTCGGCCAGCGCGCCCGGACCGTGAGCCTCGCTGCCGGACTCTGCGGCGGAAGCCTCGCCGGGCGTTCCGTCACGGTGCTGGGCGCGTCCTTCAAACCGGACACCGATGACATCCGCGACTCCCCCGCCCTGGACGTTGCGGACCGCCTCGCAGCTGCCGGGGCGCACGTCACGGTGACCGACCCCAAGGCCGTGAATCACGCCTGGCGGCGCTACCCGCGGCTCCGGTTCGAGGCCTCGACGCTGCGGGCGCTGCAGGGTGCAGAGCTGGTGCTCCTCCTCACCGAGTGGGATGAGTACCGGCAGCTCTCGCCCGGAGTTGCAGGCGCACTGGTACGACGCCGGGCGGTGCTTGATGCCCGCAACGTGCTGGATGCCGCGGCCTGGCAGGCGGAGGGCTGGGTGGTTCGCGGCCTCGGAACCACCACCGGCAAGGCGGCCCCGATGCCTGCCGCCCCCGGGCAGGCTGCCAGCGCCCCATTCCCCGGAAGGGGTTAGTCCAGGAGGCCGAGCTGGGCAAAGGCAAGCGCCACACCATTGCCGGCCGGGCCTAGGGTAACCCTGTCGGCGACGGCCAGCACCTTGGGATGGCCGTCCTCCACCGCGATGCCAATGCCTGCGTACTCGAGCATCTCGATGTCATTGGCGCTGTCCCCGATGGCCACGATGTCCTCGCGCTTCAGGCCCAAATGCTTCTCCACCACCTGGATGCCTACCGCTTTGTGGGTTCCGGCCATAAAGATCTCCCCCGCCCTGTCACCCAGTGCCGAGAGCGAACTGGGGATGAGTCCTACGCCCTGGCCGAGCCCCTCAATCAGGCCGGTCAGCGGAACCGGCGAGTCAAAACAGGAGATCTTGGCGTAGGACACGGACCGGAGGTCATCGCTGTACTGCACCGGACCCAGGATGTCCTCCACCGGATCAACGTCAGTGCTCAGCACGCCGTCGTGCCCCGACCTGCCCGCAAAAACTGGCGTCAGCACCCGCCGCAGGCGCTGGTCCACGCCGGTCCTTCCATACAGCGCTTCGGGCGCTTCAAGGATGTAGGCGACATCGTTAGCGTCAAGCGTGTCCACGATCCGTGCTGCCAGGTCCTGGTTGAACCGCGTGTCCTTCAGTACCGTCCCGTCCAGCTCCACCCGGGCACCCGCACCGGTGATCACGCCGTCGAACCCTGCGTCCAGGATGTGTCCCGGGACCATGGACAGCGGCCGTCCGGTGCACACGAATACCAGGTGTCCGCGCCGACGCACTTCCTGGACGGCGTCCACGTGGGCAGCCGGGACCACCCCATGATCCGCATAGGTGCCGTCGATGTCGAGGAAGATGGCGCGTGGCCGGACGTTTTGCTGGCTGGACATGCCGGAGCTCCTTCGGTTTGGCCGGGGACTGTCAACTCTATCGAAGGAGTCGCCAGCTGCCCGGGAATCACGGGATTCCCGCTGCTGCCGCCGCCTGTTCCACCGTCGGGGCAGCCTGCTCCGGCCAAACTGACAGTCATCCCGTGATATTTAAGGTCTTGAAGTGTAGTAAGCACACTGATTGAATTAGGGAACCGGATATGGGGGCACGGCACAACTTACTGATTAAGGAGTGACAACATGGGTATTCTCGGATTTCTCATTTTGGGCCTGATCGCGGGTGCTATTGCCAAGGCCATCCTGCCGGGACGTCAAGGCGGAGGCTGGGTAGTCACCATGGTCCTCGGCGTCGTCGGCGCCATCCTGGGCGGCTGGATCGGCTCGCTGATCTTCGGCGGCGGACTGGCTGAATTCTTCGATATCCGCACATGGCTGCTGGCCATCCTCGGGTCGATTGTCGTACTGCTGATCTACGGTGCAGTCACCAACCGGAGCAGCCGCCGCGTATAGCTGCAGCTCACACTAACCAAGCGCAAAGCGCCGTCCTCCCCCGCGGAGGGCGGCGCTTTTGCATGCCATGGCCCGCGCATTTTGCCTACTTAGCCCATACGCCGGAAAAAAACGGTTTCCGCTGACCCGTGGATTTTGGGGGCGGGCACTTTATGATGTGCGAGGGGGGTGGTGTAATGGCTGATTCTCAAAGCCAAACCGACGGACTGGCAATGCCGTCATTCGGCATTGTCCTGGACGCCAGCCCCGACGCACTCCTGGCACTGGCTCTCGACGGCAGCATCACCATGGCCAACGCCGCTGCTGAGAGGCTTTTCGGGTTCAAGCCGAAAGAATTGGCGGGCCGGAATTACAGCTCCCTGTTGACGCCTGGCTTCCATAACGAGGTGGACCGGCTGTTCCAGCAACTGCTGGCGGAGCCGGGGGGATACCCGCCGCCGCGGGAGGTCTTTTGCGTGAACAGCAACGGGACCGAGTTTCCGGCGGAAGTGGCAGTGGCGCTGCTCCCAGGTTCCGTCCTGGCGGCTCAGCCGGCTGCCGGGACCGGGCACCAGCTGCTGCTCTCGGTCCGCGGCACAGCGCACCGGGCCGCGGCCCAGGAAGATCTGCGGGAGGCGATGTCCCTGCTGACCGCCACCCTGGAATCCACTGCGGACGGCATCCTGGTGATCAGCAACCAGGGCCATGTTGCCGGTTTCAACGACCAGTTCCTGAGAATGTGGGGCATCCCGCCGGAGCTCCTCGAGGGCGACAGCGAGGAACCGATCGTGCGCCTGGTGGTTTCCCAGCTGGCGGATCCGGTGGCCTTCATGGGCCGCATCAATGAACTGCGGGACAACCCGGAAGCGGAAAGCCACGACGTCCTGGATTTCAAGGACGGCCGCACGTTCGAGCGGTATTCCCGCCCGCAGCGGGTGGGTGAGCAGATCGTGGGCAGGGTATGGAGCTTTCGGGACGTCACCCCCCGGCGAAAGGCGCAGGAACAGGCGCAACAGGCCTTGCTGGACCTTGCTGCCCAGGCGGAAAAACTGCGGACCATGGCCTTCCAGGATCCGCTGACAGGGCTGGCCAACAGGGCTGTGTTCAACGACGCCCTGGCGGATGCCTTGGAGGAGCCGCGGCTGAAGGCGGTGGACGTCCTCCTGCTGGACCTGGACGACTTCAAGGAAGTCAACGACATCCTGGGGCACCAGGCAGGGGACGACATGCTGATCGAAGTGGCGCGCCGGCTCCGCGGCTGCGTCCCCACAGCTGATGTGGTGGCCCGGCTCGGCGGTGATGAATTCGTGGTACTGCTGACCGCCTGCCCGGACGCCGACGACATTGCCGGGTGCATCGTCCGCTGCCTGCACGTCCCCGTCACTATCAACGGCACAGTACTGCGGCCGAGCCTCAGCCTGGGACTGGCATCCCTGGGGCAGGACAACGTGGGCGCCTCCGAGCTGCTGCGGCATGCGGACATCGCCATGTACGCAGCCAAGGCCGCCGGAAAGAACCGCTTCCTCCGGTTCCACCCGGACATGATGACCGCCCTGGTCCAGCGGACCGACATGGAAAGCGGACTGCAAATGGCGGTATCCCGGGGCGAGATCTCGGTGGACTTCCAGCCCATCGTGTCGCACCGGATGGGCCAGGTGGTGCAGTTCGAAGCGCTGGCACGGTGGGACAGGGACGGCGAGCGCGTGCCGCCGTCGGTCTTTATCCCGCTGGCCGAACGTACCGGGCTCATTAACGAAATCGGTGCCGAGGTGATGGCCTACGGCATGGTGCAGCTGGCCTCGTGGCTGAGCGAGGACCCATCCCGGTCCCTGTCCGTGAACGTCTCCGGCGTCCAGCTGCAGAATCCGGATTTCGCCGAAGAAGTCCTGCGCCTCGCCGAGGCCAGCGGAGTGTCCGCCTACCAGCTGGCGCTGGAGGTGACCGAGTCGGTCTTTTTCGACGCCGAAGGCAGCCTGATCAAGCAGCTCAGCCGGCTGCGGGACGCCGGGGCGCGGGTTGCCCTGGACGATTTTGGGACCGGTTATTCCTCCCTGGGCCGGCTGCAGGACCTGCCGGTGGATACCGTGAAAATCGACAAGAGCTTTGTGTCCATGGTGCGCACCGGCAGCGAGCGGCTGCCCATCCTCAGTTCCATGATCAACATGGCCCACAGCCTCGGGTTGACAGTCACGGCCGAAGGCGTGGAAACGGCGGCCCAGGCCGACTACCTCACGGCACTGGAGTGTGACTCCCTGCAGGGGTACCTTTTCTCGCTGCCGGAGCCGGGCATGCGGATGGAGTACGCGTTGCAGCACGCTGAAGAAGCCCTCAACGCCCTCAAGGGGCGGTAAAAGGACGCACGCCCCCGCCATTTAGGCGATGTGAGGCATATCATGGGAAGGCGTCTCCGCCCAGGTCTCGGGTGGGCCCCGTGCCCGGTTTTCCCAACGGTTCCGGAGTTCCAGGGCGCACCTATGGGGAGGGTTCCCGCGTGTCTCAGACTGGTCTCCGGCAACACCGGCCCACCGGCCGCAGCAACAGATTTCCCGCGAAACGGCTGGCGGTGCTGACGGCCATCACTCTGGCCGGGCTTGGCCTCTTTTTCGCGGCCAACAGCGGGTCTCCGGCTGCCCTGGTCACCGGTGACTTCGTCATTCTGGCAGCGTCCCTGCTGGCGGGGGCAAGCTGCGCCCGGGCGGCACGCCGTGGCGGCTCCAACGCCAGGGCGTGGACATTTATGGCAGCTGCCGCCTTCATCTGGGCAGCAGGGATGGCCCTCTACGCCTTTTACGGCCTGGCCAACAACCACGTGTACCCCTTCCCCTCCCTGGCAGATGCCTTGTTCATCGGCTACTCGGTGCCGGCCGTCGTCGCGCTTTTTGCGTTCAAAAGGCGCAGCGGCAACCATGTGGCGCTGTACCGGGCTGTGATGGACGCGGCAGTGATTGCCGGCTCCGTGCTGGTGGTCAGCTGGTACGTCGTGCTGGGCGCCGCCTTCGACGCAGAGGGCGATCCCCTGGCCCGGCTCACCGGGATGGGCTACCCGGTGGCGGACCTGGTGATCACCTCCCTGGTGCTGGTCCTGGCCATGCGCCGGCAGCCGGGTGAGCGGCTGCCCTGGTTCTGCTTCGGCGGCGGGCTGCTGGTACTGGCCGTGACGGACAGTATCTACGTGCGGTTGACGTTCGACGGCGTCAGCGGCACCACGGGTTCGCCGCTCGCCCTGGGCTGGATCATCGCCTTCCTCCTGATCGCCCTCGCGCCGCTGGCTCCATACCAGGAGAACTCCGGCTCAGACCGGACCGGCTACACCCTCGCGCTTGAGCTGCTCCCGTACGTGCCGCTGCTGGTTGCCGTGGTGATGTTCGCCGGCCCCCACCTGCCGGAGCTCGATCCCTTCCTGCTGGTGGTGGGTGCCGCCGTCCTGGTGTTCGTGATGGTGCGGCAGGTGCTGATCATCCTGGAGAACATCACCCTCACCACCGGACTCGAGGATGAGGTGGCGGTCCGCACCAGGGAACTGGAGGCAGCCCGCGAGGCTGCCCTGGAGTCCAGCAGGCTGAAGTCGGAGTTCCTGGCCACCATGAGCCACGAGATCCGGACGCCCATGAACGGCGTCGTGGGCCTGACCGCACTGTTGCTGGAGACACCGCTGGACTCCACCCAGAAGCAGTACGCGGACGGCGTGAAGGGCGCAGGCGAGGCACTACTGGCCCTGATCAACGACATCCTGGACTTCTCCAAGCTGGAGGCCGGCAAGGTTGACCTGGACGTGCGCCCCTTTGATCCGCGCGTCCTCGTGGAGGAGGTGGCCGGGCTCCTCGCCGAGCCTGCGCAGGCCAAGAACCTGGAGCTGATCGCCTACTGCGAACCCGAGGTTCCGGCACGGCTGGTGGGCGACTCCGGACGGATCCGCCAGATCCTCCTGAACCTGGCATCCAACGCGGTCAAGTTCACGGCATCCGGCGAGGTATCCATCAGGGTCACCACGCAGAACCCCGGCGCTGCTGCCGGAAGCACTGCCACCGTGCACTTCGAGGTCCGCGATACCGGTATCGGCATTGAGCCTTCCCAGCACGGCAGGCTCTTCCAATCGTTCTCGCAGGCGGATGCCTCCACTACCCGCAGGTACGGCGGCACCGGCCTGGGCCTGGCCATCTGCAGCCGGCTGACGGACGCGATGGACGGCGACATTGGCCTCGAAAGTATCCCGGGGAAGGGCAGCACCTTCTGGTTCCGGCTGCCCCTGCCGGTGGCGCCGCCATCCACGGACCCCGTTCCCGCGGCCGGCTTCCTTAACGGCCTGCGGGTCCTGGTGGTGGATGACAATGCCACCAACAGACTGGTGCTCGAATCGCAGCTGCGGGGCTGGCGACTCCTGCCCGAGGCCGTCCCCGATGCTGCCTCAGCGCTGGTCCGGGCCCGCGAGGCAGATGCGGCTGGGGAGCCTTTCCACCTGGCCGTACTGGACTTCTGTATGCCGGATACGGACGGGCTGGAGCTCGCGCGCCGCATCAAGGCCGATGCCGGGCTCGCGGAGATGGAACTGATCATGCTCACCTCCACGATGCAGGTCAACGCCGCGGAGATCAGCGACGCCGGCGTGCGCGAATGGCTGATGAAACCCGTCCGGAGCTCAGAGTTCTACAACCGCCTGGTCCGGCTGATGTCCACGCACGGGCCATCAGTTCCGGCCGTCGCCCCATCCCAGGTTTCGGCTGCTTCGGACGGGCCGTCACGGGGCCGGATCCTGGTAGTGGAGGACAACGAGGTGAACCAGCTGGTGGCCCGGGCCACCGTCAGCAGGCTCGGTTATGCGGTGGACGTGGTCTCCAATGGTGTTGAGGCCCTCGCCGCCACCGCGGGAACCCGCTATGCCGCAGTCCTGATGGATTGCCACATGCCCGTGATGGACGGGTTTGAAGCCACCCGCCAGATCCGGCGCCGGGACACCACGCATCCGCGCCTGCCCATCATTGCCATGACCGCCGGCGCGCTGGACGGTGACCGGGAACGGTGCCTCGCTGCCGGAATGGACGATTACCTCGCCAAACCGGTGGACGCCGCCGCACTGGAAGCCACACTGGTCCGCTGGGTTCCGGCACCCGTGGCCCGCCTTGTTCAAGGGCTTGTCCCTCAGCCGCTGGCAGTGACAGGAGGGACCCCGCCAACGGGCCCGGCAACCGTTGCCGCCCTGGACCAGGACCGGATTGCCATCCTGCGGGAGCTGGGACCGGACGACGGGCGGGGCCTGCTGCCTGAGGCGGTGGCCGCGTTCCGGCGGGGTCTGCCCGAGCGCGTGGCCGCCCTGCAGGCGGCCGTGGACGACGGCGACGGGCCGGCTTTGGCGCAGGCGGCGCACGCGCTGAAGGGGTCGGCGGCCAATATCGGGGCCGCCGCCGTGGCGGGGATTTGTGCCGAGCTGGAAAGGCTGGGCCGCGGCGGGACCGCCGACGGCGGTGACGCCCTGGTCAGGCGCCTTGAGGCGGAGCTGCAACGGCTGGACGCGGAACTGGACGCGGCGCTGGAGGTGACCCCGTGAAAGTTCTGGTGGCCGATGACGACCCGGGCTCGCTGATGGTGGCGAGGGCCGCCGTCGAACGTTCCGGGCATAACTGCCTCACTGCCGGGGACGGCGACGAGGCGTGGGCGCTGTACCTGGAGCATCAGCCGGACGTGGTGGTGACCGATTGGATGATGCCCGGTATGGATGGGCTGGCATTGTGCCGGGCTATCCGGGCGCGGGAGCAGGACCTCTACACGTACGTGGTGCTGCTGACCTCACAGGGGTCGCGGGACGATGTGCTGGCGGGGCTGGAGGCCGGCGCGGACGACTACGTCACCAAGCCGCTGGACCCGTTTGTGCTCCATGCCCGGCTGCTGGTGGCCCGGCGCATCACCACCCTGCACGCGGACCTGGCACACTACCGCCGGGTCCTGTCCCGGCAGGCGCGGACGGATCCGCTGACCGGGCTGCACAACCGGCTCAAGCTGTCGGAGGATCTGGAGCAGTTGCACCTGCGCAGCGAGCGGTACGCGGAGCAGTACAGCCTGGCCATGTGCGACGTGGACAATTTCAAAAGCTTCAATGACCTCTACGGCCACCAGGCGGGCGACCTGGCCCTGCGGGCGGTGGCGGCGGCACTGCTGGGCATTGCCAGGAAAAGCGATGGTGTGTACCGCTACGGCGGCGAGGAGTTCCTGCTGGTGCTGCCTCAGCAGTCAGGAACGGGAGCGAAGGCGCTGATGGAACGGGCGCTGGCGGCCGTACGGGACCTGGCCATTGTGCATGCCGGCGATCCATCCGGGCAACTGCGGCTCAGTGCCGGGATTTCGTCGTATTGCCACGGGCACCGGGCTGACGCCGACACGCTGGTGGGTGCGGCCGACGCCGCGTTGTACGCAGCCAAGGCCGCGGGACGGAACAGGGTGGAACTGGCCCGGTAGGTCCGGTCAGGCAGCCTTCTTGGAGCCGGACTTTTTCTGGATCGGCTTCTGCTGCTTTGGCGTCTGGTGTGGCGGCTGTTGCTGGGCCGGCTGCTGCTGGGCGGCCATGTGCTGCGGGACTGGCTGCTGTCGTACCGGCTCGGTGACAGCTTCCGCTGCGACGTCGTAGGCCCCATGGACTGCCTCCGCTTCCATGGCTTCGGCTGCCTCATATGCGCCGGCGGCAACGGCGGCGCGGTTGCGCTTCCAGCGGCGGAGCAGATCGACTGCGGCCACGACGCCGGCCAGTGGCGTGAGTACGGCTGCCAGGTAGACGAAGAGCATCCAGGTCAGTGTGGTGAGCGGCGGCTGGTTGTTGTTCAGGAGGGAGAGCCCGCCCAGCAGGCCAGTGGCCCAAAAAAGGACCACTGCGGTGAGCACCGCTGCGGCCGGGAAATACTGGTTGGTCACGATCTTTTTCAGGTTTTCCACGCACTTCCTCCTGCCTGGCCGGGGCACGGCTACAGCCGCTCAAGACCAGTATGGGGCTGCCGAGGCGCGAATCGCGGCAACACGCAGGCGGTGGTGATGAACCTAACGTTCGGCCCAGCACGGCGCGGATATTTTCGCCCTCTTCCCTGCCGCAGACCCAGCGAATACCGTGGACCTGACCGGCGCCGCTGCCGGCTTGCCGAACTGTTGGCCACCCTGGAGGTCCTTATGCGAAAAGTCACTGCCGGTTTGTTCCATTCCGTGGACGGCGTGGTGTCAGAACCGTTCAAGTTCCAGTTCGACAGCTTTGACGAAGAGCTTGGTGCGGGCCTGACCAAAATGATGGCAACGGTGGACACGGTAGTACTGGGCCGGGTCAGCTACCAGGAATGGGCCGGTTACTGGCCAACCGCTACAGCGGACCAGGACTTTGCGGCCTTCATCAATTCCGTGGACAAGTTTGTGGCCTCCCGGTCGTTGAAGGAACCACTGGAATGGCAGAACTCGCGCCTGATGGACGCACCCCTGGAAGAGTTTGTGGGCAAGTTGAAAGAGCGCGACGGCGGCGAGATCGCCGTGTGCGGCAGCATCTCCGTGACCCGGCAGCTGCTGTTCGCCGGGCTGCTGGATTCGCTGACCCTGATGACCCACCCGGTCATCGCCGGCACAGGCCGCCGCCTGTTCGAAGACGGCGACCCCACCACCAGGCTTGAGCTGCAGGACCAGTACCGGACCAGCAAGGGCAACGTGATCAGCGTGTACGGGCGCCGCGGGGAGTAGCCGCCGTTTCCACGCCCCCGGCCGGGAGGTAGGCATCTTCGCACAGCGGGTAAAATCTTCGGGTCATGCATTGTTTCTACTTCGATGCCGGCCGTTGCCGCTCCTGCACCCACATGGGTACGCCCTACCTTGAACAGCTCGAAGGCAAGCAGAGGCACTGCCAAACCCTCCTCGGCGACCACACGTCGTTGGAATGGCTGCCAGCTCTTGCCGGTGGGGACTCCGGCTTCCGCAACAAGGCCAAAATGGCGATTGGCGGAACGGCCCAGCGGCCCACCATCGGGATCCTCGACGCTGAAGGCTTTGGGGTGGACCTGCGCCAATGCGGCGTCTGCTCCCCCGGCCTCCGGGCGTGTTTCCCGGTTCTTGCGGACTTCATCCGCCAAACCCGCCTGACGCCGTACGACGTTCCCCGGCGAAGCGGCGAGCTGAAGCACCTGATCATCACCGAGTCACCGGACGGCGACATCATGCTCCGCCTGGTACTGCGCTCGGAACAACTGGTGCCGCGCATCCGGAAAAACCTCCCCGGCCTGCTGGCTGCCCTGCCACAGGTGAAGGTGGTTTCGGTGAACCTGCTCCCGGAGCACAAGGCGGTGCTGGAGGGTGAGCGCGAGATCCTGCTGACAGAGCAGTCAACGCTCAGGATGCGGGTCAACGACGTCAGCCTGAACCTCCGGCCGCAAAGCTTTTTCCAGACCAACAGCGAGATGGCCGCCGCGCTGTACCGGCAGGGTCGGGAGTGGGTCAACCAGCTGGCGCCAGCCTCGGTCTGGGACCTCTACTGCGGAGTGGGCGGTTTCGCCTTGCACTGCGCGGACCCGTCCAGGGACGTGACCGGCATCGAAACGAGCAGCGAAGCCATTGTCTCGGCCAAAATCAGCAGTGAGGAAGCCGGTCTGCAGCGCATGGACTTCCGGGCCGGCGACGCCACCGCCTTCGCCCTCGCGGCGGACCAGTCCCCAGAACTGGTCATCGTCAACCCGCCCCGCCGCGGCATCGGCAAGGAGTTGTGCGGCTGGCTTGAATCGTCGGACGTCGAGCATGTTGTCTACTCGAGCTGCAATGCCCAGTCGCTGGCCCGTGACCTGGCTGCACTCCCCTCGTTCACGGCGCGGCAGGCCCGGGTCCTGGACATGTTCCCGCAAACCACGCACTACGAAGCGATGGTCCTGCTCAGCCGGTAGCCACGCAGGTTGTCCCCTCACCACGGCGCCGGGTTCAAGGCGCCGTCAGCATCAGAAAACCTGGAGACACGGTACGGGATGTCCGCGCCAGCGTGGCGTGCGCTCAGGCGGAGGACCTCATTGACGGCTTGGGTGAGCGAAAGCGTCCTACCCGCGGACCAGGCAAGGGCAAACCGTACCTGTCCCGCTTCGGACCTGGCTTTGGCGATGATCCCGTCAACCCGTCTCCGTTCCTCCCCATCCAGCAGTTGCCCACGGTCCGATCGGTACGAGTCGGCAGAAGCCAGCAGCCGGATAGCCAACTCGGTGCGGTGCCGTGCCACGTAGACTCCAGCCAGCGAATCGAGGAATCCGGTCAGATGGCCCTGCGCCTGCAGCTCAAGGGCGCCGGTTATGGCTTCAAGCAGGAGGCTTTCCGCGCCGTCGTAATCACCTGCCTGTTCGAGGGCTTCCGCCAGGTTCACAAGCCCTACGCCCAGCAGCCACCGATCCCCGATGGACCGCGCCAATTCGGCACACCGATGCGACAACTCAAGGGTCCGGGCGACGTCCCCCGAAAAGAACGCAAGCCGGGAGAGCACAACCAGCGAGGCCACACGCGTCCGGGGGCTGGCTGCCGGCGATTGCAAGGCAACAGCCGCCAGCCTCCTGGCAGTGGTTAGGTCTTCAGTCTGGGCAGCCTGGACGGCCAGGCACATTGTGGTCCATGCAGCCCCGGCGTTGTTTCCTGCACGCTCAAACGCCTCAAGCGCCTTGTGATGTAACCATGCCGCGTCGCCAAATCTCCCTACTGTCCAGCACAGAGTGGCCGCGCCGCTGAGTGCCGGAGCCAGCACTTCAGGCGCAGTATCCGCCGCCTTTTCCACCATGTCGACGGCGGTGCGCTGCTCCACGGCGACGTCACCGGTGAGTTCCCAGTAGTGCCAAAGTTGCCCCACCAGGCCCAGCCCCACCTCTGCTACCCCGTCCGGTCCGGCTGCCCATAGCAGTGCCGCCCGCAGGTCGAGGGCGTCCGACTGCAGAAGCCGGAATGCTTCCACCTGGCCGCGCCCCCACAGCATCGGGCCAGCTGCCTCCGCAAGCCAAAGGCAGTAGCGGGCATGCTGGAGTCGAATGTCCGCTGCCCAGCTGAGCTGCGACAACCTGTCGCGGGCGAACTCACGGATCGACTGGAGCATGGACACCCGTTGGTGTCCGCTGGCGTCGGTGTACCTTCTAATCAGGCTCTGGTCCGCGAGGGATGACAACAGCTCGTCAATCCGGGACTGGACGTGAGGCGCTCCGCTGCATACCGAGGCGACAGCCTCGACGGTGGGATCGCCTGCAAAAACCCCAAGGTGGACCAACAGCAGCTGCTCGTCTCTGCCCAGCAGCTGATAGCTCCAGGTGATCGCAGCAGTCAGCGTCCGCTGCCGTTCAGGAAGGTCCCGGAAGGCTGCCGGGAGGTCATTCAGACTGAGTTCCAGATCCGCCAGGAGGTCCTGCTCAGTGCGGTACCGCAACTGGGCGGCGGCCAGCTCAATGGCCAGCGGTAAGCCATCCAGACGGTGGCACAGCCGGGTCAGGACGGCGGCATTCTCCAGGTCAACGCCGAAATGGGGCCTGGCTGCCCTCCCCCGGTTCAGGAGCAGCTTCACCGCCGGCACTTCCCGGAGCCTGCTGGGAGGCAGGGCCGGTTCAATCGGCGGAAGGGCAAGCGGTCCGAGCTCGAACTCGTATTCGGCGCGCAGCCCGAGGCGCCTGCGGCTGGTGGTCAGGATACGAAGATCGGGAGCGGCGGTGAGCAGATCCACCACCATCGGCCAGGCGTCCTCCAGATGTTCGAAGTTGTCCAGCACCAACAGCAGCCGGCGTGTACGAAGGAACCGGGAAGCGGCTTTCAGCGGATCGTCGCCGGCCCAATCCTCCAGGCCAAGCATGGTGGCGATGGCGCCCGGAACTTGATGGACGTCCGAAAGCGGTGCCAGATTCACCCAGCCCACGCCGTCGTCCATGTGCTCGCCCAACCGGGCCGCAGCGGCCAGCACCAGCCGCGTTTTCCCGGCACCGCCCGGGCCGGTGACAGTCACCAGACGGCATTCCCCTGAGCGGTACAACGAGCACACCTCTTTTAGTTCCGCCTCCCGGCCCACTAACGGGGTGACCGGAGCAGGCAGGTTTTCCAGCCGCTGCCTGGGGCGATGCCCGTTCGTTGCGGGTGCATCGAGTGAGGCATCCTGCCGCAGTACCAGCGCTTCCAGCTCCTGCAGCCGGACCCCGGGATCAATTCCGAGCTCCGCAACGAACACTTTGCGCGCGTGCCGCACAGCGGCGAGCGCGTCCGCCTGCCGTCCACAGCGGTATAGAGCAACAACAAGCGAGGCCCACAGCCGTTCACGGTATGGATGTTGTGAGACGAGCTGCTGCAGCTCGCCCGCCAAAGTGTTGTGCCTGCCTAGCGCGAGTTCGATTTCGGCGAGATCCTGATAAGCGTCCAGCCACGTTTCCCGCAGCCCCTCGAGGTCTGGCTCCAGCAGTTCGAGATCGGCCAGGTCCGGGAAGATCGGTCCCCTGAACAGCCGCACACCCTCGCGCAGCTTTTCGGCTCCCACCGCCAGGTTGCCGGCCTGCACTGCTTGCTCACCAGCGACGATGTGCGCGCGAAACTGCAGCAGGTCTACTTCGTCGTCCGCCACCTTCAACACGTAGCCTCCCGGCCGGCTGGCGAGCCGCTGCGAAGGAACGCCCTTGGGCCGGCCAGGTTCCAGCAGGCGCCTCAGGTTGGCGACGTAGACCTGAAGTTGCGCGCCTGGATGTGCGGGCAGACTGCCGTCCCAAATGGCGTCGGCGAGGAAATCGGCGGTCACAACGGTATTGGCCATGAGCACCAGACATTCGAGGACGATCCGCATTTTTTCGCTGCCGAGCAGCACGCTCTGGCCGTCGGCAACCACCTCCAGTGGACCGAGGGCCCTGATCTGCAGTGCGCCCATCGCCAAGTACCCCTCACCGACCGGCCGCTGAACTGGCTCGACTGGCCAACCCACCGGAACTCATCGACGAGCGAACCCCACAGCGCCCCGCCCCGACCCTTGATGTGACCCCAAGCAGCCACATCAACCCCCATCTTGCTCCCGGGCAGGCGGATGGTCCAGTGCTTTGGCCCGATTAAGGATGGGTTAAGGGCTGGGAGCCAGTCTTGAGGCACCCATTGGTATAAACCCCCGAAAGGAAAACTCCATGAAATCGACACTCACACGTCTGGTAGCCCCAGCTGCCCTCGCCGCAGCCGCCCTCGTTGCCCCTGCCGCGCCGGCGCTTGCTGAAGACGTATCCTTCATCCTGCCTGCCGGTACGGGCTGTGACTTCAGGCTTGGTGTCTCCTGGACGGGAGGGAAACTTCAAACAAAAGAGTTTGTGGACGAGGATGGCGACACCGTTCGGTTGCTCGTCTCAGGCAAGGGCACAGTGATCACCTACACAAACTATGGCTACAAGCCAGGGCGTCATCCTCAGGCTGTTGACTCCATCACCATTCGCACCGACGGTTCAGTGACTGAGACCGTGACCAATCCTGACGGTACCCAGACCGTCACCGCCACTGGTCACAACGGCCTGATTTTGTTTCCCTCCGACGAGCCATCAGGGCCAACAACTACTCACTACATTGGCAAGGTTGTCTACAACGTTGACCCCGCGACCGGTATCTTCACCTTGGTGAGCACTTCCGGCCAGGCGATCGACGTCTGCGCTGAGCTCTCCAGCTGACCCCTAACCCCCGTTCCGGGCCAGCATCTCCCCGATGATCCGGGTGCCTTCAGGAAAGGCGCCCGGATTCGTCCCGGAGTAATTGAGCCGGATGAACGGGCCTGCGGGTTCGGCCGGGAACCACTCGTTGCCCGGGGCGATAATCACCCCGGCGGATTCGCACTCCCGTGCAAGCCGCTCCAGGTCCGTCCCGTCCGGGAGCCGCACCCACACGTGCAGGCCGCCTTTGGGCACCTGTTCAATGTGGCCCTGCGGCACGTGCTGTCGCAGGCTGGTGACCAGCAGGTCGCGCCGGGATTCCAACTGGTGGCGGAGGCTTCGAAGGTGCGTCTGCCACCCGGGCTGCGTGACGACGTCGAGCGCGGCCGCCTGCAGGAGCCCGCTGACGTACATTGACTCGGCTGCCCGGTCGGCAAGGATGCGCTCCCGTGCAGGTCCGCGGGCGATCACCGCGGCCACCCGGATCGACGTCGACACACTCTTGGTCAGCGAGCGCAGGTACACAACATGCCCGGAATCATCGCGGGAAGCCACCGGCACCGGGGTGCTGGTGATGCCGAAATCGTGCGCCCAGTCGTCCTCCACCAGGAACGCGCCCTGGGCGCGCACCACATCCAGCACCTGGTCGCGCGTGTCCGCCGTCCACTGGGCACCGGTGGGGTTCGCGTAATTTGGCTGCGCATAGAACACTCTGGCTCCGGACTCCTCAAAGGCCCGGGTCAGTTCCGCCGGGTCGGGTCCGTCAGGCCCGGTGGGAACCGGAACCACACGGACTCCGGCCTGCGCGGCCGCGAGGATGGCGCCCCAGTAGGTGGGCGATTCCAGCAGCAGCGGCTGCCCCTTGCCCACCAGTGCGCTGAAAATTGAGCTCAGTCCGCTCTGGCTTCCAGGGAGCACGACGACGTCGCTGGGGTTCGGCGGTGTGGTCCCGGCCGGCGTTGACGCGCCAAGCTCGTGCGCGAACCAGGACTGCAGTTCTGGCAGTCCGGCCGCGGGCGGCCGGGACAAGGCGGCGTCCCCGCGGGCAGCCCTGGTGAGGGCGGCCCGCACCAGCCGCTCGGGCAGCAGCTCCCGGGCAGGGTAGCCGGAGTGGAAGGAGATGACGTCCTGTGGCAGGTCGCGCATGGTGGAGGAAGCGGACGGCAACGTGGCCCTCGGTGAGCGCAGCGCCGCAGTCTGCCAGCCGTAGTCCGACGGCTTCGCAGTCCTGGCAGCGCGGACAAATGTCCCCACGCCGGCCCTGCTCTCGATCAGCCCCTGCGCCGTGAGCGTCTGCAGGGCCTTCTGCACCGTAACCGGACTGGCCTGGTACTCGGCCACCAGGGACCGGGTGGACGGCAGCTTCGCTCCGGGCGCGGCTGCAGCCATCCAGGTTTTCAGGTGCGCCACAATCCGCGAACTGCTATCGTTGTTCATGAGAGACAATAGTAGCGCTACTCTTTCCAGGCGCACAGTGATACCGCCATCGCAGGCCTCCGGAATCTGGCTGGGAATCATCGGTGTGGCCGCGTTCTCGTTCACCGTCCCGTTCACCAAAGTGGCAGTGGCCAGCCTGTCCCCGCTGTTCATCGGCTCCGGCCGGGCAGTGGTGGCAGCAGTCCTCGCAGCGTCAGCGTTGGCAGTTACCCGGCAACGGCTCCCCCACGGGATGCAATGGGCGCGCCTCGCGGTTGTGGCGGCCGGCGTCGTCGTGGGTTTCCCGCTACTGACTTCCTTTGCCTTGACCGCTACACCTGCAAGCCACGGAGCCGTGGTAATTGCTTTGCTCCCGGCCGCTACTGCAACGGCCGCTGTTCTCCGCGGGCGGGAACGGCCGCCGCTGGCATTCTGGCTCGTCACCACGGCCGGAGCCCTTGCGGCGATCGTCTTCGCTTCCCTGCACTCCGGTGGCTTCGGGCAGCTGCACTGGGCGGACCTGCTGCTGCTTGGTTCAGTGGTTGCCGCTGCCATTGGCTATGCGGAAGGTGGCCTGCTGGCCCGCGAGCTTGGCGCATGGCAGACGGTGTCGTGGGCGTTAGTGCTCGCGTCGCCGCTGATGGTGCTGCTGACGGCTGTGTCGATCTCCCAGGAACCGCCTTCCGCCGCGCCGGTGCAGTGGCTGGCCTTCGCCTACCTTGGCGTGGTCAGTATGTTCCTGGGGTTCTTTGCCTGGTACCGCGGGCTGGCCATCGGCCCCATCGCCTCGGTCAGCCAGATCCAGCTCATCCAGCCGGTGCTGACAATCTGCTGGGCGGCCCTGCTGTTGGGCGAGAACCTGACCTGGCCCACCGCCCTCGGCGCACTGGCCGTCATCCTCTGCGCCGGAGCAGCCGTCCGGGTCCGGCTCAAGCCCGACCCGCCCGCCGTTCATCCCGTCCCAACCCTCCAGCCCGTAAAGGACTAGCCCATGTACACGCCAGCCCACTTTGCCGCCGGCCCCGGCACCGTCCAGGATCTCCTTTCCAACCCTGGCGCAGCCAACCTGGTCACCATGACAGCGCAGGGCCTCCTCGCTACGCTGGTGCCGTTTGTCTTTGATCCCGACGTCGGCGAGCACGGCGCGCTGCAGGGGCACCTTGCGCGGAACAACACGCAGTGGTCCGAACCCGCCGTCGGGGAGGCATTGGCCATCATCCAGGGAGCGGACGCTTACGTCTCGCCGTCCTGGTACGCGTCCAAGGCCGAACACGGACGGGTTGTCCCCACCTGGAATTACACCACCGCCCATATCTACGGGCAGCTGGTGATTCACGATGATCCTGAATGGATTTCCAGCCAGGTCCGCCGGCTCACCGGGGTCCACGAGGCGGAGTTCGAGCACCCGTGGAGCGTGGACGACGCACCTGAGCGCTTCATCGCCGGACAGTTGCGGGCCATCGTCGGCGTGGAACTGGTGATCACCCGGATCGAGGCCAAGGCCAAGCTGAGCCAGAACCGGCCGGAGGCGGACGTAGATGGCGTGGTTGCGGGACTAACTGCCAGAGGGCAGGCAAGGATGGCGGCCGACGTCGAGCGGGCGCGCTGACCGGCAGAAGCCTACGAGGCCGCCTTGACCAGCTCTTCGCTCTTCTCCCACAACCCCCGGGCCAGCTCGACGTCGTACGCCTGGGTGTTGGCCTTGGCCAGGGCGCGCTTGGCGTAGTAGGCGCCGGAGATCCAGTCCTTGCCCGCCGTGCCGTTGATGAGCCACAGCATGGTGTCTGCGCCCTGGTCGGGGGTGAGCATGAACCGGTTTAGGAAGGTCTTGTAGGCGTGCCGGAACGGGCTGGTGGACTCTGCCGCGAAGTTGGTGCGGACTACGCCCGGGTGGAATGCCGCCGTCGTAATGCCCTGGCTGGCGTAGCGCCGGTCCAGTTCTGAGGTGAACAGGATGTTGGCGAGCTTGCCGGTGCCGTAGGCGCGGTTGGTGGAGTAGCTGTGCTCTGACTTGAGGTCGAACAGGTCCAGCTTGCCCATGCCGTTGGCGGCGCTGGCGGTGTTGATGACCTTGGCGTTGCTGGCGGTGAGGGTGTCCATCAGCAGCGTGGTGAGCAGGAACGGCGCCAGATGGTTGATCTGGAACGTGGATTCGTTGCCGTCCACGGTGAGGGTCCGCTTGCCCATGATGCCGCCGGCGTTGTTGGCCAGGACGTCGATGCGCGGGTAATCTGACGTCAGCTGGGCCGCGAGTGAGCGCACCTGCGCGAGGTCGGCGAAGTCGGTGACGAAGTAGTCCGCGTTCAGCTCCTTGGCCATGGCGCGGGTCTTCTCTTCGGACCGGCCGACGAGCACCACCTGCTCCCCCGCCTTCGCCAGGGTCCGCGCGGCGGCCGCCCCGATTCCGTCGCTGGCGCCGGTGATCACAATGGTGCGAGGAGTCAAGGGAAAGTCCTTTGGTCGAGGGCAGGCTGGGCTCCCGGTGGGAGCGCCTTGCCCTTGGCACAACGACGGCGGGCGGCCGGGTGTTCCCCGTCGCACCTGGCAGGGCATATCCTGCACACACGAGTCGAGCACCCAGCCGAGCCCCGGGAGGGAAGCATCATGGAGATGCCCAAAGCGTCAGACCAGGACAAAGAGCGGTTCCGGTCGCTGGTCCCGGACCACCCGGACGTGGCCGTCAAGCCCATGTTCGGCAACCTGGGCGCTTTCGTGAACGGCAACATGTTCGCCGGGTTGTTCGGGCCCACCATCGGTATCAAGCTCTCCCCGGAGGACCGGGAGGAACTCGAAAGCTCAGAACGGACCGTCCCGTTCGGGCCCGCCGAGCGCCCGATGGGCGGCTACACGGGACTGCCGGAGATGTGGAACGAAGAGGGCGACGGCGACGACGCACGGGCGAAAGCCTGGATCCACAAAGCCTTTGAGTACATCTCCACGCTCCCGCCGAAGGAGCCGAAAGCCACCAAAGCGCGGTCTGCAGGCAAGTGATCAGTGGGCGGGTTCGAGCGCGAGCCTGAGCCCGAACCCCACCAGGACCGTGCCGGTGATGCTGTCAATGATGCGGATGCTGCGGGCACCCTTGAGCCAGCGGGAGGCATAGCCCGTGCCGAAGATCAGCAGCGTGAACCAGGCCATCGTCAAAACGCAGTGCACACCGGCCAGCAGGACGCCCACCAGCAGGGGTGATTCACCTGCCGGAATGAACTGCGGGATGGTGGCGATGTAGAAAACGCCCACTTTCGGGTTCAGCAGATTGGTTCCGGTTCCGGTCAGCCAGCCCCTCACGAGCTCATTCCTCCCGGGCACTGGCGCGGCGGTTTCAGGGGCTGCAGCAGCCTTGCCGTGCCGCAGGCTCTTCCACAACAGCGACAGCCCCAGCCAGATCATGTAGGCGGCGCCGGCGATGGTCAGCACGCGGTAGGCCATCTCGGACGCTGCCAGCAGGGCCGAGATACCAACTGCTGCGGCGGCTCCCCAGATCATCGCCCCGGTGCTGATGCCGATCGCCGTGGCAAAGGCGAACGGGCGGGACCTGGAGATGGACGAGCGCAGCACCAGGGCAGTGTCCATGCCGGGCACCAGCGTCAAAAGCCCGGCAACAACAGCAAAGGAAAGAACAGCCTGAAGGAGAGTCACCGTCCAAGGATATGGGGCCGGTGGTTGAGCCTGCGGAAACCCGTGACCCTCAGTTCACTTTTGATTCACTCAGGCAACAACCGCCGTCCAACCGGCCTCCATACCGTCGGACCCATGGACAACATCTCACGCAGATCCCTGATTTCCGCCGGCCTCGGGGCCGGCCTTGTTGCCGCCCTGCCGGGTGCCGCCGTCGCCACTTCCATCGCAGACGACGCCGGTCTCCGCACCGATCCGTTTATGCTCGGCATCGCATCGGGCGAGCCGTGGGCGGACGGCTTCGTCATCTGGACGCGCCTGGCGCTGGACCCCCTTGCCGAGGACGGCCTGGGCGGCATGCCCTCCCGGCAGGTCCCGGTGGCTTGGGAGGTGGCCGAGGACCCGAACATGCGCACTGTAGTAGCTCGCGGCGTCGAACAGGCCCGGATCGAAGCCGCGCACTCTGTGCACGTCGAGCTCAAAGGCCTGAAGCCCGGCCGCGAATACTTCTACCGCTTCCGCAGCGGCCGCCACATCAGCGGAACCGGCCGCACCCTTACCTCACCGGCACTGCACGAGACTCCGGCCGCCTTGGCCATGGCCTTCGCCAGCTGCTCGCAGTACGAGCATGGCTACTTCACCGCGTACCGGCGGCTCGCGGAGGACCACCCGGACCTGGTGCTGCACTTGGGCGACTACATGTATGAGTACAAGAAGGGCAGCTACGTGATCGGCGGCGGCAACCCCCGCGACCACCAGGGCCCCGAGACCACCACGCTGCAGGGCTACCGCCAGCGGCATGCCCAGTACAAGGCCGACGCCGACCTGCAGGCTGCGCACGCCATCGCACCGTGGCTGGTGGTGTGGGATGACCACGAGGTGGACAACAACTGGGCGGACGACATTCCGGAAAACCGCGACGCCGGCCAGCTCAACGACAGCACCGAGCGGTTCCGCCAGCGCCGGGCCGCCGCATTCCAGGCGTACTACGAGAACATGCCGCTGCGGGCCTCGTCCGTTCCGGCCGGGTTCGACATGAAGATCTACCGCACCATCCAGTGGGGCCAGCTGGCCAACTTCCACATGATGGACACCCGGCAGTACCGCGACGACCAGCTCGCCGGGGACGGCTGGCGGAAGAACGTGGCCGAACGCCTCGCCGAAGACCGCACCATCACCGGCGCGGAGCAGGAAAAGTGGCTGCTGGACGGGTTCAAGAACTCCAGTCAGCGCTGGGACATCCTGGGCCAGCAGGTCTTCTTCGCCGAGCGGGACCGTGCCCAGGCGCTGGATATCGACGACGTCTCCATGGACGGCTGGGATGGCTACGCCGCCTCACGCCGCCGCATCACCCAAGGCTGGCTGGACGCGAAGGTGCGCAACGCCGTCGTCCTCACCGGCGACGTGCACCGCAACTGGGCCAACGACCTGAAGGTGGACTACAAGGATCCTGCCTCGCCCGTGGTGGGCTCCGAGCTGGTGTGCACGTCCATCACGTCCACCGGCAACGGCACGGGCGCCACCACGGACCCCACCATGGCCTGGAACCCGCACCTGAAGTTCTACAACGATTCGCGCGGGTACGTGAACACAAAGATCACCAGGGACGCGATGACCGCCGACTTCCGGGTGCTGGAATACGTCACGACGCCGGGCTCCCCCGTCAGCACGAAGGCCTCCTTCACGATCCAGGACGGCGTCCCCGGCCTCCAGGCGTAGCCGTTCGAAACGCTGGGTTGAGCCTGCCGAAACCCGGTGGTTGAGCCTGTCGAAACCCGGTGGTTGAGCCTGTCGAAACCCGGCAAGCCCCTTAAAGTAAGTAGCGCCAAGTGCCGTTTTGAGCATTCAAAACGGCACTTGG